>NZ_WAAS01000639.1:0-249 GCF_008806585.1 Micromonospora sp. AMSO12t | reverse complement strand
ACACGGCGAACCTGTCGAGCGAGGCGGCGAACGGCACCTGGCAGCTGCGGGTGCGCGACGTCTACTCGGGCGACACCGGCTACCTGAACACCTGGACCCTCACCCTCTGACCTGAGTGCAGGGAAGGCGGTCAGACCGAGAAGCTGGCGGGACGCTCCGTGGCCGGGGCCGGCGCCTTCGCCTTCCACAGCCCCGTCTTCTGCCCGGCGAGCCGGGTCAGGTAGGCCGGGTTGAGGATCACGTAGCGCT
>NZ_WAAS01000638.1:0-420 GCF_008806585.1 Micromonospora sp. AMSO12t | reverse complement strand
GTCGCCAAGAACCTGTTCCTCTGGCAGTGGCGGGATTTCATCCGCAAGGGCCTGGAATTCCCGCTGGCGCTGTGGATCGACTTCGTGCTGCCCAAGGCCCGGATCCTCGAAATCTACCTTAATATCGCCGAGCTCGGCCCCCAGGGGCAGTTTGGCGTCGAGGCGGGCAGCGCCTATGCGTTTGGCAAGTCGGCCGCCAATCTCTCCCCCCGGGAGGCGGCGCTGTTGGCCTCGATCCTGCCGAATCCGGTCAAGCGCAGCGCCAGGACGCCCGGTCCGGGCGTGCGGCGGCTGGCGGCGACCTATATGGCGCGGGGGCAGGCGAGCTCACTTGCCACCTGCTGGCGCGAAAATCGCGGATTTTGAGCCGATTTCAGGTGTTTTTTCCGGCCCAAAACCCGAGCTTTGCGGCCAGCCTTC
>NZ_WAAS01000637.1:0-420 GCF_008806585.1 Micromonospora sp. AMSO12t | reverse complement strand
GCGGCACGATCTCGCGGGTGAACGCACGTCTGTCGCCGTCGCGCGCCAGCGCCTTCAGATGCGTGTGCTCAGTCTTGGACAGGCGTAGCGCGCGGGCCAGCGCATCGACGGTGGTGACGGACGGGCTGACGGTGCGGCCCTGCTCGAGTCGGATGTACCAGTCGACCCCGATGCCGGCGAGCTGGGCCACCTCCTCGCGGCGCAGGCCTGCGGTGCGCCGCCTGCTCCCTGCGGGAAGTCCGACCGTCTTAGGCGACAGCTTTTCTCGGCGGGACCTGAGGAAATCACCGAATTCGACGCGCCGGGGATCGGCCATGGGCGTGGTCTCGCGATGGAGGGTCTGGATAATACTAGGATAATACCAGGCCTTCCTGGGCTTTCAAGGCGGCCGCATATTCGCCTCACCCGAATATGAGGTCA
>NZ_WAAS01000636.1:0-423 GCF_008806585.1 Micromonospora sp. AMSO12t | reverse complement strand
CGGGGCGAAGCGCTTGCACGGGCCGCACCAGTCCGCCCAGAAGTCGAGCAGGACGATCCCGTCGCGCCCGGTCACCTCGTCAAAGTTGGCCGTGGTCAGCTCAACCGTTGCCATTTGCTCTCTCCGATCACCGCGGATTGTCGTACGTCCGGTGGAACCAGGGTCAGTCCGTCCGAATTCCCGCCGCGGGGGTGACGAAACGCTGAGCGCCGGGACGGTGACCCTGAGCACATCGAACACCATCTGTTCGCTCCGTTCGTGCGGAACGCAAATGCACGCCGCACTTGCGTGACGGGACGTGATGGGAGCGTTTCCAAGGAGATCACTCTCAGTTTCTGCTACGTCTCGGTAACTTCGGGCTTGACGAGCATCTATCCGGCCTGCGGAGATCGCTTATCGACCTCGTGTCGGTTACTTTGAGTA
>NZ_WAAS01000635.1:0-425 GCF_008806585.1 Micromonospora sp. AMSO12t | reverse complement strand
CTGGCCGCCGTGGCGACAGCTCGTCGTCGAAACCGCCCGCCGCGTGCTCGACTACACCGGCGGCACTTTGGTGATACCGATGACTGTCCTGGTCGAGCAGTACTGGCGCGAGATCAGTACGGGCCTCGCCCAACACGCCATCCCGGTAAGGCACTTCGTCCTCCACGCTGATCAAGACACCCTTCGCAGGCGTATCGAGGGAGAACACCCCGTTCCGTCGCCGTTCCGTCTCAAGTACCTCGAGCCCTACGCCGAGGCGGCCCGCACGTGGCTGCATGCCGAGGCCGAGGTCGTCGACACCACGCACCTGACTCCCGCCCAAGCCGCCATGCAGATCGTCCTCCGAGCTACCGGGGGAAGCCCAGGGGCCCAACCTCAACTGACGCGGCCGGCGTGAGTGAGTGGCACTTTCGTACTGACGGGCG
>NZ_WAAS01000634.1:0-426 GCF_008806585.1 Micromonospora sp. AMSO12t | reverse complement strand
ACGGCACGGCCAGCGCCGAAATGGCCATTCAGGTTGTCTACCAAGGCCTGCGCGCGGGCCGCATCCACTTCGAACAGCACCAATTGCTCGACCCCTTCACCCAGCAGGGCGTGAGCCACGGCCGAACCGGCGCCACCGGCACCCATCTGTACCACCTGGCGGCGAGCCACGTCGGGCAGGCCGCGGCGCAAGCCTTCGGCAAAGCCCAGGCAGTCGGTGTTATGGCCGACGCGCTTGCCGTCCTTCAGTACCACGGTATTCACTGCGCCGATGCCACGGGCTTCGTCCGACAGTTCGTCGAGCAGTGGCAGGATCGACTGTTTGAATGGGTAAGTGATGTTCAGCCCGGTGAAGCCTGTGTGTTGCGCGGCGTCTAGCAGGCCGGGCAGGGCGCTGTCCTCCAGTTGCAGCTGGTCGGCATCAATC
>NZ_WAAS01000633.1:0-428 GCF_008806585.1 Micromonospora sp. AMSO12t | reverse complement strand
CTCGGCCCAGGCGGCCTCCCGCCGCCACGGCCGCCGCCGTTCGTCCAGCCAGGTCCGCAGCAGGGTCCGCCGGACGTACGCGTCGGGGTTGTCCATCGCGGAGACCCGCCGCCAGTGCCGCAGCAGCTTCACCAGCGCCGTCGACACCAGATCGTCGGCGGTGTGCCAGTCCTCGCACAGCAGGTACGCCGTACGGCGCAGCGGATCCAGGCGTGCCGCGACGTACTCGCGATAACCCTCGATGGCGGCCGGCAATCCCACCACCTCCTCACCTCACGACTCAAACGGTGGCGAGGAGGTGCGGGGTTGCCCGGTCAGCCGGGAATCGTGATCCGGCCCTCGATGGCCAGGCTGGCGATGTCCGAGCGGTGGTGCGACCCGGCCAGCTCGATGCCCCGTACCACCTGGTAGGCGGCGTCCCGCGCGGC
>NZ_WAAS01000632.1:0-428 GCF_008806585.1 Micromonospora sp. AMSO12t | reverse complement strand
CCCGCGTCACGAGATAGCAGCGCTGCTGATCCTGGTAGAAGAACGGCCCACCGCGATTGAAGCCACTGACGTTGTCCGCGTCGATCACCTCGTAAGGATCCAGGATCCTCTTGAGCATCGGCCCAACGTCTTTTCCCAGCCTGAAGTTTAGCGGACTGTAGCCTTCGTGCCGCAGCGCCATGAAACAGTTCGTCGAGTACTCGGGGCGCACCAGGCTCTCGTACTTGAAGTCCGTCGACAGGTCGTTGGCATCGAGATGCGAAATGCAGGCCGGGAAGTGGAAGACCCCGACCTGTTTGAAGTTCTGCGCCTCAACGTAGGTCCTGATGCCGTCCTCCTGCGTCTGCTCGCGGCGATCCGTGCGCTTGCCTGAGTTCACGACAGTCGTGATATCAGTAGTGATCAGTCGCGACTGGCCCGAAGGAGTG
>NZ_WAAS01000631.1:0-428 GCF_008806585.1 Micromonospora sp. AMSO12t | reverse complement strand
GGCGCCTTGCTCACCGGACGCAGACTGACCCCGCCACCCAGATCGGCATTGAGGTTGAAACCCCGCACATCAAGCAGTTGCGCCAGATCGATGTTGCCGTGCTCGACCACGCGGATCGGCGCACGGCGGTTGATCCGCGTCAGGCGTTCGCTCAGTGCATTGAACGTCGGCTCATCCACCAGATCAGTCTTGCTGACCAGCAAGCGGTCGGCAAAACCGATCTGCGCCTGGGCAATGGTCTGGGTCAAGTGCAGGTCGGCGTGGGCGGCGTCGACCAATGTGATGATGCCGTCGAGCAGATAGCGCTCACGCAATTCTTCGTCGATGAAAAAGGTTTGCGCCACAGGCGCTGGATCGGCCAGCCCGGTGCATTCGATCACCAGCCGGTCGAAGGCGATTTCGCCGCTGTCCAGGCGTTCGAGCAGCAG
>NZ_WAAS01000630.1:0-428 GCF_008806585.1 Micromonospora sp. AMSO12t | reverse complement strand
GTGTCCCGTCACCAGGGATGAACGCCTGGACGCTCAACCCTTGCCGCTTCAGCCAATCGTTCTTGGCATCGAACCAGTTACGATCGAGCCCCGTCTCCGGGCGCGGATAGAAGTTGTGCCACGCCTCGACGTTGTCCGTCACGAGGCCGTGTTGCTTCATCTCTATGAGTTCCGCTTCAGACAGCGTACTCGCGTTCAAGGCGACCGTCATTCGGGTCGATAAGTCGGCGACTTGTTTCGGCGTCACGCCGTAATCGACGCGCAGCCCCGTCACGCCCCAATCGAGAAGTGTATGGGCATCGTCCCACGTCTTGCCGAGCGCGGCGAGCGACGTCGGTGCGATATCCGCAAACAGTTCCATGTCGAGTTCTCGTGCGAGCGTCCCGAGGTCACGAAGCCGTTCCGTATACACCGACGTGTCGTCCTCG
>NZ_WAAS01000629.1:0-429 GCF_008806585.1 Micromonospora sp. AMSO12t | reverse complement strand
GGTATCTAATCCTGTTCGCTCCCCACGCTTTCGCTCCTCAGCGTCAGTGACGGCCCAGAGACCTGCCTTCGCCATCGGTGTTCTTCCCGATATCTACACATTCCACCGTTACACCGGGAATTCCAGCCTCCCCTGCCGCACTCAAGCACGCCCGTACCCGGCGCAGACCCACCGTTAAGCGTTGGGCTTTCACACCGGACGCGACGAACCGCCTACGAGCCCTTTACGCCCAATGATTCCGGACAACGCTTGCACCCTACGTATTACCGCGGCTGCTGGCACGTAGTTAGCCGGTGCTTATTCGAAAGGTACACTCACCCGAAGGCTTGCTCCCAAACAAAAGCGGTTCACGACCCGAAGGCCTCCATCCCGCACGCGGCGTCGCTGCATCAGGGTTTCCCCCATTGTGCAATATTCCCCACTGCAGCA
>NZ_WAAS01000628.1:0-430 GCF_008806585.1 Micromonospora sp. AMSO12t | reverse complement strand
CGACGGCCGCCCCGCCAATGCCCGACGGCGACGGCACCGACCGGGGCCGACACCCAGGTGCGCCGGCCGGCCGACGCCGCGCCGCCGAGGAGGACGCGCCGCCGGCACCCCGCCCGGGCAGTGCCCCGCCGGTACCGCGCCCGGGCAGCGCCCCGCCGGTACCGCGCTCCGGCAATGCCCCGCCGGTACCCGGCTCCGGCGACGTCCCGCCGGTACCGCGCTCCGGCAACGCCCCGCCCGTGCCCGGTGTGCCCGCCGCGCCTCCCGGCGTCGAGGTGCAGCCGCCGCACGGTTCCGCCCCGCGCGGCCGACGCGCCGTACCCGACGACGTCGAGGTCGCGGGTCGGGGCCGGCGTGCGGCCGGCGACGACGAGACCTCCGGCCGGGCCGGACGCGCCACGGGCGGTCAGCCCCCCGCGCGCCGTGCGGA
>NZ_WAAS01000627.1:0-430 GCF_008806585.1 Micromonospora sp. AMSO12t | reverse complement strand
GCAACCATCTTGGCGACGCAGACATCGCACATCATTCTGGTCCCGTCTTTCAATCCGTCCGACGACTTCGTCGAGCTCTTGCGCGATCTTAGCTTCTTAACCGGTGCCGTGGTCGTTTATGTCAACAGCCTGCATGGCGACGCACGCGTGTTTATCGCGGGATGCGCGGTCGGCGCAGTCCTCGACGGCGGTGGAGCAACGCTGCTGGCGAAAATGGAAGAGCATCTCGACACTATGCAAGCGGTCAGGAAGGCCGCGCCAGAGGATATCGATAGAGCAAGGAAGAGCGGAGATCGTCATCTGGCGGAACAGCTCCGAAAGCGCTCGACGCTATACCGCGACCTCACGCCGGTTCTTAAGGATCTACGAAGTAGCCTGAAGGACGTGATCGATCGCGGAGGGCTCGATCATATAATCACTGTCGAGTTCT
>NZ_WAAS01000626.1:0-433 GCF_008806585.1 Micromonospora sp. AMSO12t | reverse complement strand
CCCCGACCGGCGGGAACCTGGCGCAGGGGCGGCCGGTGACCGCGACGAGCGCCAACCAGAACTACGTCGCGACGAACACGGTGGACGGCAACGCGGTCAGCTACTGGGAGAGCGCCAACAACGCGTTCCCGCAGTCGCTGACCGTCGACCTGGGCGCGGCGCGCACCGTCGACCGGGTGGTGCTGAAGCTGCCCGCCGGCTGGGAGCGCCGGACCCAGACGCTGTCGGTGCTCGGCTCGACCGACGGCTCCTCGTGGGCCACCCTCGCCGGGTCGGCCGGGCGCACGTTCGACCCGGCCGGCGGCAACACGGTGTCGATCAGCGTGCCGGCCGGCGAGCGCCGGTTCGTCCGGCTGACCGTCACCGGCAACACGGGCTGGCCGGCGGCGCAGCTCTCCGAGTTCGAGGTGTACGGCGGCGGCACCACCACCCC
>NZ_WAAS01000625.1:0-434 GCF_008806585.1 Micromonospora sp. AMSO12t | reverse complement strand
GGCTGTTCCGCGCGGAAATACCACCAGAGTCAGCACCTCCTTATCCATTTTGCCCTGCGTGTAGAGTTGATGACTGCGATCCATCAGGGCCATGTACTGGTCGATTGGCAGTCTGAACATAAGTGCCATGGTGAAGATTTTTTCACTCTGACTGAACGCCGGACTCTGCAGTACCCGCAATGCTTCGCAAGTGTGTGAATTCGGTTGACTCGCTATGCTCTGGCCTTCGGGGGTTGAAAGTATGTCGAAACGATCATCCATGTCTCGCCAGTCGGTTCGGCTATTGCGCTCAAAGTAGTCACGAATAACAAGGGTCAGTGGACCTGCAGTTTCCCCGTCAGCGGGACAAGCCGAAAGATCGGCAGGCAACCAGATGCGCCATGCCACGATGAGCAAAAAAGGAATTATGAGGAGGAGCGAATAAGGGCGTTTCA
>NZ_WAAS01000624.1:0-437 GCF_008806585.1 Micromonospora sp. AMSO12t | reverse complement strand
GGTCGCATCGCGCACCAACAGATGAGCGAGTTCCAGCGCTCGCTCGCAGTTCGCAATGCTTCCGAGGATCGAGCCGCGAAGAACAAGAAGGTCGATGTGCGACACCCGCTCTTCAACGCTGCGGCGATCGACGGTCGAGTTGGGCTCGAGGCCTTCGATCTGCGCCTTGAGGTTGCGCAGCGCGATCGTTCCATCCGTGACTACGCCTTCCATCATCGCCCGGCGACCTTCGGCGGGTTGGGCGGTGCCAGATAAGGAAAGACTTTGGATGACCAGGCAATCGGCCCATCGATGCCGTCATGGATCCGGGGGCCGTTTCCACCGTTGATGTAGAGCGTGAAGATCGAGTCCATGACGTCTTCGTTGAGCCAGCGCCCGCCGGGGCTGGCGTGTGGGTGGCCCGCGAGCATCGCCCGCTCGATCTCGAAGTAGCTGGT
>NZ_WAAS01000623.1:0-440 GCF_008806585.1 Micromonospora sp. AMSO12t | reverse complement strand
TGATGATTCTGCATCATTTCTACGGCACTTATAGTGTCGTTTCTGTTGATTTCTTCCAGTAGTTCATCTTTTGATTTAATGCTGTTAATCCAGCCAGATAATGAGCTTTTAAAGTCATTGAACAATCTTCTCATTTCAGTCATTAGGCTGATTTTCTGCTCTGCCTGGAGCTTTGCAACATCAGCATCAGCCTTGGCCTGAATCTCTTGCTTTGTGGCTTCCAGAGCCTTCATTTGAGCCGTTTCGGCACGTTCCTGCACCTGTTGGTGCTGATCTATCAGATCAGCTATGTCTAGCCTGTCTTGTGCAAGTAAAAGACGTTCTTCGAGAAGTTCTTCTTTTGCTTTGATGCTTTGTTGTTGCTCGTATTGCCATTTTTTACGACGTTTACCAACATTTTGTTGGTTTGGCTTATATGATTTAAAATCAATGTTGCAATG
>NZ_WAAS01000622.1:0-442 GCF_008806585.1 Micromonospora sp. AMSO12t | reverse complement strand
TGTCTCTTGCAGCCCCTTGTCCTGGGTCTTTCGCACATCTTATGCGCACGCGGCCGCCGCGTGCGAACCGCGGGATCAAATATTTTTCGGTGTCAGATTATGCAAAACCAACACCTGGACAGCGAGGGCACGCGCCGTGGCAATCGCGCTCGGATTACCGTCCATATAGGCCGAGACGGCGGCACCGTCGTAGAGCAGGACCAGTTGCTTCGCCAGTGCCTCGGCACTTGCAACCCGGCCCGCGCGACAAAGGTCGGTAAACTTTTCACGTATGAAGGCACGTGACTCGGCCACGACACTCTTGATCTTGTCGCTGGCGTTCGCGTCCGCGCGGGCGCGCATGAAAGCACAGCCCCGGTAATCGGCCTGAGCTGCCAGCTCACCGAGGAAGTCGAAGATCGCGAGGATCTGATCCGCCGGATTGTCGAACTGGGCCAACCGC
>NZ_WAAS01000621.1:0-443 GCF_008806585.1 Micromonospora sp. AMSO12t | reverse complement strand
CGCCAGACCAGCAGCAGCACCTCGATGACCGCGCGATAGGCCTGGATGACCGGGCTGTTCTCGTACCCAGGGACGAGAGGATCGGGGCCGACGGACAGGACCGATCCATCGGTCGACAGCAGGCGGAGCGCACGATCGATGTCTCCGTCCGTCGCGGCGCGCAGTGCGCGGAGCATGCCCCCGCTCGCCGGACCGGCTCCACTCACGGCGTCGCCGCCGCGATCGCCCACGATGAGCCAGCACAACGCGACGGCGGGATCGCGGAGCTCATCGCCTGCATCCGCGCGGGCGGCCCCGTCTCGCAGGACATCGAGCCAGGTGCGCATCCCGATCCGGTCGCCGCGCTCGGCGCACAGGACGGCCGCGAGAGCAGCAGCCCTGGTCCAGTGGCGCCAGTCCTCCTGATCGAGCGTTCTCGACCGCAGCGTGGTCGGATCGACGGC
>NZ_WAAS01000620.1:0-448 GCF_008806585.1 Micromonospora sp. AMSO12t | reverse complement strand
GGGCGACCTTCAGCACGTCGTCGTCGTGCCCCTGGTCGAGGATCCCGTCGATCATGTGCACCCCGCCCACGTGGTGCCGGATCATCATCTGCAGGAACAGCACGTCGAACTCGCGGCCGGTGGCGCCCCGCAGCTTCGCCATCTCCTCCGGAGTGGCCATGCCCGGCATGAGGCCGTTCTTCACCAGGCCGGGGCCGTCCGACATCCAGGCCATCGGCGGCTCGTCGCCGGTCGGGTCCAGCTTCCAGGAGCGCAGCCAGGTCTGCATGGTGCCGATCTCGCCCTGCTGCCCGGTGGCGATGTCGCCGCCGATCTGGCGTACCTCCGGATCCTGGCCCTGCCGGAACGCGAGCAGCCCCATCGCGACCGCCTGCGCGTGGTGGGCGGTCATGTCCCGGGCGAAGCCGGCCTCCGCCGAGCTCTCGCCCGGACGGGTGAACGTCGGGGT
>NZ_WAAS01000619.1:0-455 GCF_008806585.1 Micromonospora sp. AMSO12t | reverse complement strand
CGGGGGCTGCGGGCCGAGCTGCGGGATCATCTGGGCTATGCCAAGCACGATCCGGCGGGCAAGGGGTCGGGCAACTCGCGCAACGGGAGCACCGCGAAGACGGTGCAGACCGAGATCGGGCCGGTCGAGGTGAAGGTGCCCCGGGATCGGGCGGGCACGTTCACTCCGATGCTGCTGCCGAAGAATGCCCGCCGCCTCGGTGGCCTCTCGGATGTGGTCATTAGTGTGTATGCCGGTGGGATGACCGTGCGGGACATCGCGCATCACCTGCACCGCGTCTACGGCACCGAGGTCGGCCCGGACACCATCTCCACCATCACCGACGAGGTCCTCGACGAGGTCAAGACCTGGCAGCAGCGGCCCTTGGACGAGGTTTACCCGATCGTCTACGTCGACTGCCTGATGGTGAAGGTCCGCGACGGCGGCACGGTGCGCAACAAGGCCTGCTACCTCGT
>NZ_WAAS01000618.1:0-456 GCF_008806585.1 Micromonospora sp. AMSO12t | reverse complement strand
ACCGACGAGTTCATCGCCACGGCCGAGGCCGCAGCGGCCGTCGGCAGCACCGCGGCGGTGTCCCAGCTGCTCGCGGAATGGCGGCACACCGCCGAGGTTCACGCCGATCCCGATCTGCATCGGATCCTGGCCGCGCCCAGCGCCGACGACTTCGGGCCGGTCACGCGCCCGACCGACGAGTGAGCGCGAAGCGCGGCGACCGCGCCGCCCCGCCACCCCGGCCAGGTGGGTACACCCTGCGGTTCGCCACCAATGACGCGGCCAAGGGCTGGGAGGAGCTGTGCCGGCAGGCTGCGGCCAACACTCGCGGCGCGTTCGACGCGATCGAGGCGCACCCCTGCCCGTCCCCGCCGACCAGCCGCCAGCACCCCCTCAAGGGTTCCCTCGCCACTGCGGTGCACAACGGTAGGGCCCTGCCGCAGTGGCAGTACGAGGTCACCGCCGGCGGCCGCGTCT
>NZ_WAAS01000617.1:0-457 GCF_008806585.1 Micromonospora sp. AMSO12t | reverse complement strand
TGATCGATCTCCAGGGAATCGAGATCTGCAGATCGAGGTCGTCTGGTGTGCTGGTGACAGCTTCACCGTCACCAGTGCAGCAGATGACCCAACAACGACCGCAGGGAGGCGTTAGCAGCAATCACCCATGCAAAGGGATTGCCTGACCTTGTTCGTCGATTCTAGGCCCCTTGTAGGACGTTCTAGGACCACTCCCCTACCCTACCGGGCCATGAATCTCACAAAACACCAGCAATCTGACCAACTGGTGCGTAGCACCGATTGCTCAAAAACTGACCAGATTTCAAGGGTTAAAAGGAGATATTAGAGGGAACACCTATCATTTTTCAGGGTTTTTTGAAAAAAAGCCTTTAAAATCAATGATTTAGGTGTGGTAGGGGTAGATGGTCTATGTAAAGCCCCACTTTACATTGATGTAAAGCCACGCTTTACATAGATGGAACGTTTAGCTTTACAA
>NZ_WAAS01000616.1:0-460 GCF_008806585.1 Micromonospora sp. AMSO12t | reverse complement strand
AGGCGCTACCGCCCTCGAAGGAGGTGGACGACCCCGGTACCTGGCTGAGTCTTTTCGCGGCCGTGACCGCGGTGATCCTCGTCAGCCTTGCGGGCATCGTCGGCGTGCATACCCTCCTACAGGGCTGGCCGGCGGGACGGGACTCTCTTCGCACCGCACGCCCCGCCCTGCTCACTGCGGCGATCAACGTCTCGCTCGGTTTGATCATTCTGATCGCGGTCACGACCACCTGGTGGTCGTTGGTGCTGCTGATTGCACTCGGCGTGGCCCTGGTTCTGGTTTACCGCTCCTACGCGGAGTTCTTCCGGCAACACCGGACGCTGGCCGCGATGTACGACCTGACCCGCGCAATCGGGGAGCGCGGTCAGGACGGGACGCTCGTCGATGCTCTCCTGGGTCGGGTCAGGGCCCTGATGCAGGCCGAGTACGCGACTCTGTGGCTGCCCGCCCTGGGCCGCCA
>NZ_WAAS01000615.1:0-461 GCF_008806585.1 Micromonospora sp. AMSO12t | reverse complement strand
CGGCGGCCCGCAGGTCCTCCAGTCGCCCGTTGGTGCAGGAGCCCACGAAGACCACGTCGATGGGCAGCTCCCGCAGCGGCGTGCCGGGGCGCAGATCCATGTACTCCAGTGCGCGGCGGGCCGCGGTGCGCTCCGAGTCGGTGGTGAACTCCTCCGGGTCGGGCACCGGCGCGCTCAGCGGCGCACCCTGCCCCGGGTTGGTGCCCCAGGTGACGAACGGCGTGATCCGGCTGGCGTCCAGGGTCACCTCGGCGTCGAAGCGCGCGCCCTCGTCGGTGGGCAGCGTCCGCCACCACGCGAGCGCCGCGTCCCAGTCCGCGCCCCGCGGCGCGTTCGGCCGACCCTTGAGGTACGCGAAGGTGGTCTCGTCCGGCGCGATCATGCCGGCCTTGGCACCCCACTCGATGGACATGTTGGCGATCGTCATCCGCCCCTCCATGGAGAGGGCGCGGATCGCCTCG
>NZ_WAAS01000614.1:0-463 GCF_008806585.1 Micromonospora sp. AMSO12t | reverse complement strand
CCTGCTGTGTGAACAGCCCGGTCCGAACCTGCGCAACGACCTGGCGCACGGGTTGCTTAATGACCCCGAGTCGTGGAGCGCCGCAGCGGTCTACGCGTGGTGGTTGTGCCTGCGACTGGTGGTCCTGCCCTACTACCGCATGCTCCTGAAGGCGCAGGCAGAGGCAGTTTCTACGGGTGAGACAACGGACGTGGAGCGATCGAGCTGAGGGTCGCTGCGGGAGAGATCAGGTCAAGGTGCCGCACGGGCCGCAGCACCACCTAACAGTGCGGGCGGCCTGCCAGGTGTAGTGCGCGACGCTCGCCTTGGAATCGATCCTCCTAGGACGCTCTAGGTGGTGTGAGGGCGTCCGGGTGTCGGCGTCTGGCCGGCGTAAAATCGAGGAGAACGACGTAGTGATCGCTGTTCCGGAGGCCTCACGATCAGCGACGCCGGCCGGGGCGGGGAATGCCTTGTAGGCTCT
>NZ_WAAS01000613.1:0-464 GCF_008806585.1 Micromonospora sp. AMSO12t | reverse complement strand
TGCACGGACCCGCAAACGTTAAAAACATCGGCTGCACCCCCTTCCCCTACCACTCGGATCAAGCGTTCTTCAACGTCCGCGCCGGCATCCCGATCATCGATGCCCTGTCCCAATCTTCCGACCTGCTGTCCCTCGCCAAATCCTTCGCCGAGGACGCCGCCTTCATCAAAGACACCGACCGCCATGCCTGGGCTGCGCATTACCTGACGGTGATGGGCAAGGCTTTGCTTGATGATGTGATCCAGGCATTGATACCGCGACCTGCGCGCACGAAGACCGAGTCTGAAACAGAGATACCTGAAAGCCTGTAGAGGTTTAAAGATCAAAAGATCGCAGCCTCCGGCAGCTCCTACATGGAATGCGAAACCTGTAGGAGCTGCCGAAGGCTGCGATCTTTTGATCTGAAGTTGCCGCCCACAAAAAAGCCCCCGCCAGCCACAAGGCTGACGGGGGCTTTTCAGTGG
>NZ_WAAS01000612.1:0-468 GCF_008806585.1 Micromonospora sp. AMSO12t | reverse complement strand
GTCCGACCGGTCCTGACGGTCCGACGGGTCCGGGCGCCTCGGCCGGTCCGGGCGCCTCGGCCGGTCCGGGCGCCTCGGCCGGTCCGGGCGCCCCGGCCGGTCCGGGCGCCCAGCCCGGCGCAACGGGCCCGACCGGCGCGGCCGGTCCGGATGCCTCGTCGGGCTCGACCGACCTCTGGGCCGCCGCCGCGAACCGACCCGCCAGCGGTCCATCCGGCCCCGGCGGTCCATCCGGCCCCGCCGTGTCGCCCGCGCCGGCCTCTCGCCGCCGCCGGACCCTGCCCGTCGTGCTGGCCGCGGTGCTCGTGCTGGTGCTGGCCGCCGTCGGGATCGCCGTGGTCCGTCCGGGACCGGTGGCGGACTGGCTGGGCACCGAGCCCGCCGAGCGGGGGGCCGCCGAGACGGCGGCGGAACCGGCGCCCGTGGCGGTGCTGGCCGGCGTGGACGCGAACGCCCCGATGCCCACCC
>NZ_WAAS01000611.1:0-468 GCF_008806585.1 Micromonospora sp. AMSO12t | reverse complement strand
TGGGGCTCTGACCCCTGATGGTCGCGTCGATAACGATTCCACCCTGCCGCTCTACGCCGCGATGGCGGTGTCCCAGGCACGCGCCGGAGCCCACATGGTCTCCCCGTCGGGGATGATGGACGGCCAGATCGCTGTCATTCGCGATGCTTTGGATCGCGAAGGATTCACCGACGTGTCGATCATGGCCTACTCAGCCAAGTACGCCTCGGCCTTCTTCGGCCCCTTCCGTGACGCCGTCGACTGCTCCCTCAAGGGCGATCGCAAAGCTTACCAGCAGGATCCGTCGAACCGCCGGGAGGGCATGCGCGAGGCCCTCCTCGATCTCGCCGAGGGAGCTGACCTGGTCATGGTGAAGCCCGCCTCTCACTACCTCGACGTGCTGGCCGACGTCGCCGAAGTGTCGCAGGTACCGGTTGCCGCCTACCAGGTCTCCGGCGAGTACGCCATGCTCGAGGCCGCTGCCACTAA
>NZ_WAAS01000610.1:0-468 GCF_008806585.1 Micromonospora sp. AMSO12t | reverse complement strand
GGTCATTGAGGACACTGTCCGGCAAACTGTATCCGGCTGTTTTGAACTCGTGCAAAATGAGCTGCTGCTCGACCAGTTTGTCGAGGTTCTCGGTTTGCATCTCAGTAAGCTTCTGTTCGAGCAGGGAACGCGAAGCGGCATATTTTCTGGCCACCAGGTCCGCCGTCTGCTGGTTGAGGCTCTCCAACTCCTGGTACGTGATGACCGCGTCGTTCACGATTGCGCGGATGGCATTCGCCAGCTCCGCGTGCGCGGAAAACGTCGAAGCCAGCAATGCAACTAAGCTGACTCGGAAAGCCCAGATTCTCATCATTGACCCGGAAGTCTATTGGGCGAAAGCAAGCTGGCAAGGTGCAAGTTACCCTAACGGCGCCCCATGGACCACCGGGAGGGGGGCCTGCCAGTCAGAAGGCCAGCCCGGTGAACCCGGACTTGCTACTGCCCGCCTGGTTCAGGCCTCGAAAGGCA
>NZ_WAAS01000609.1:0-468 GCF_008806585.1 Micromonospora sp. AMSO12t | reverse complement strand
ATCACAGGCATGGTTCCTTGCGTCATACTACTAATCTCCCTTTGCAACTGGTATAACAATGGTCCATTGGACTCTTCGAACCTTTCCTCCAGTTCAATCTATAGTTCTCTAGCTGAAGTTGTATATAGAAAGGCATCTACAATATCCTTAGAAATTGAATTAAGGATCCATGAGATAATCATACAATCTACCCGTTTCCACTGTTCGAAATTGCCAGAATTTTCACTCGGTATCTCCAACTTTCCATCAATGAACCCTAGTTTGTTTTTAGTGCCCAATGCTATTTTCATGGATCGGTTCCAGCTCAAATAATTGCTTCCAGTGAGTGTAGAACTTACCAGTAGCATTCCTGGATGGTCAGATGCTTGAAGTTGCATCAGATCATCTTTGAATATGTGTTGATGATCTGTAGCTCCGGTTGCTTCAGTAGGCTCTGTAGGATTGAGATTATCTGCTATAGTGCTAATT
>NZ_WAAS01000608.1:0-216 GCF_008806585.1 Micromonospora sp. AMSO12t | reverse complement strand
TCAGTCCTCCACCACCAGCTCGTCGCCGAGCGCGACGCTGCCCGGGGCCGCAGGAACGAGGTGGAGTCCGAACAGGAGCTTCTGCCGGACCTTGCGGTGCCGGGCGAGGGTGCGCAACGGCTCCTTCCCGCGTACCCCCGTCTCCTGGTCGGTGGTGGTGACCACGCAGCGGTCGCACGGCCCGGCGGCGCGGAAGCGGGCGGCGCCGATGCGCAG
>NZ_WAAS01000607.1:0-477 GCF_008806585.1 Micromonospora sp. AMSO12t | reverse complement strand
GGCATGCCGGCCGGGCTGGGCCGGGGGCCACCCGGACCGGCGGCCGGAGGCCGCTGCTGCTGCTGGCTGCCCTGGATGCCGAACGGGTTGTTACCGGCGCCGCGCGCCGGCGGACGCCCGCCCGGACGACCACCCGGACCCGGTGCCGGCGTGCCGGGACGACCGGCGGCCGGGGAACCCGGGCGGGGCGGCATGGCACCCGGCCCCGGTCGGGGACCGGGACGGTTGCCACCGTCCGCCGGGGGCTCCCGGCGGACGTTCTCACGCTGCTGCTGCCGAGCGGCCTGGGCGGCCTTGACCGCCGCCTCCTGCTCAGCCTTCAGCGCGGCGGCACGCGCCTCGGCGGCCGCCACCTCGATGTCGTGGGCACTCGCCGGCTTGGCGACCGGGGCCGCGGGCTGCGGCGGACCGGGCACCGGGCCCTTGGGCTTGGGACCGGGCGCCGGCGCGGCCGGCCGCCGGGGCGGCATCGGCTTG
>NZ_WAAS01000606.1:0-478 GCF_008806585.1 Micromonospora sp. AMSO12t | reverse complement strand
GTTGGTGCTGTTGGCATTGATGGTGATGCCGTTGACGCTGGCCGACTACATGCAGGCCATCAAGAACATCACCTTCACCAACAGCAGTGAAGACCCGAGCACCGTGCCACGGATCATCACCGTGACCGTGACCGATGGCGGCAACTACTCCAACACTGCGACCACCACGGTCAACGTGGTGGCGGTCAACGATGCGCCGGTTGCAGCGCCAGTCAACGTCACCGGCACCGAAGACACCCCGCTGATCCTCGGCTGGTCGACTTTCGGTGTGACCGACGTGGACAGCCCGGCCAGCAGCCTGGGGATCAAAATCACCCAACTGCCGGGCGAAGGCAAACTGCAGTACCTGGACGGTTCGACCTGGAAAGACGTCGCCAACAACCAGACCTTCAGCAAGGCTGACATCGACGCGGGCAAGCTGCGCTTCCTGCCGGATGCCAACGAGTCGGGCGTCAACGGTTACGGCGGCACCGGCATG
>NZ_WAAS01000605.1:0-480 GCF_008806585.1 Micromonospora sp. AMSO12t | reverse complement strand
GGGGTGTGATGAGCACCTTTGGCCACATTGCCCAGTCCGGCAGCGCCTCGCTCACCACGATGGCGCCCGGTGTTGCCGCCGCCCTGATCACAACTGTGGCCGGCTTGCTCGTCGCCATTCCATCGATGTTCGGCTACAATTGGCTGGTCCATAATCTGCGCGTCCTGACGGTCGAACTGGACAACTTTGCGCAGGACTTGGTCTCCAAAATGGAAACGGAGTATCTGGAGGAATAGGGAGCTTGCATGAGACGCTTCTCCCAACGCAGCGCCCTGGTGACTCTCAGCGAGATCAACATCACGCATCTGCTGGATTTGGCGTTCGTGCTGCTGATCATTTTCGTGATCACCACCCCCCTCCTTGAGCAGGGCATCCAGTTGAAATTGCCCAGTGGCGGCAGCCCCGATGGGCCACGCAACAAAAATGACATCCGCACCGTTGAGATCAGCCCAAAAGGCGAATTTTATTACAACAAAACCA
>NZ_WAAS01000604.1:0-484 GCF_008806585.1 Micromonospora sp. AMSO12t | reverse complement strand
CGTATTGAAGACGTAGTGCAGGGCTATCGTGAGTTCGACAGTACCCAAGCCAGCGGCAAAGTGGCCGCCACGGGTGCTCACGCTGTGGATGAGAAACTCTCGCAGCTCCTGGGCGAGCTCTGGAAGTTTCGTGGGCGATAGCCGGCGCAGGTCGTCCGGGGTATCGATCGTTTCGAGCAGGGGGTATTTAGGGCCGGTCATTGTGGTGAATTGTACACTGAGCCAAGACTGGCCCTGAAACCTCTAAAGGGTCAAGCTACTTGATGCGACTGACCACGAACTGAGCCAGTTCGACCAGACGCGCACTCCGGGGGCCCAACGGGGTCAACGCGGCAATGGCACGGTCGCGCAGATCTCGGGCTCGATCCCGGGCGGCTGCCAAGCCGACGGTGCTGGGATAGGTCGGTTTGCTGAGCGCCGCGTCCGCGCCCGTGGTCTTGCCGAGAACCGCGACATCGCCCTCGACATCCAGGATGTCATCCTG
>NZ_WAAS01000603.1:0-487 GCF_008806585.1 Micromonospora sp. AMSO12t | reverse complement strand
GCCGGGCCCGGGCCGGCGCGGGCCGGGCGGCGCGCTCAGATTCGCGGCGGCCGGGGACGGCCCGGCGACGGACGCCGCGCCGGCGGCCCCGGAGGGCGGTGCGACGGGCCGCGCGGCACCCGCCGGGCCGGCGTCGGGACGCGCGGCGCCCCGGACGGGACCCGCCAGGCCAGGGTCGGGACGCGCGGCGCCCCGCGCCGGACCCGCCAAGCCAGGATCGGGACGCGCGGCGCCCAGGGCAGGACCCGCCAGGCCAGGATCGGGACGCGCGGCGCCCAGGGCAGGACCCGCCAGGCCAGGGTCGGGACGCGCGGCACCTCGCGCGGGACCTGCCAGGCCAGGATCGGGACGCGCGGGACCCGCCAGGCCGGCGTCGGGACGCGCGGCACCCCGCGCGGGACCCGCCAGGCCAGGATCGGGACGCGCGGCACCCCCCGCCTGACCCACCAGGCCAGGATCGGGACGCGCGGCACCCCGCGCAGGTCCG
>NZ_WAAS01000602.1:0-490 GCF_008806585.1 Micromonospora sp. AMSO12t | reverse complement strand
CCGCCCGCTGGTGCTCCTCCACCGACGCGTTCGGCCCCGGCCCCGGGTAGTGCCGGTCGTCGCCCCAGACGTTGGCGTAGTGAATGCGGTCCGCCAGCTCCTGCGGCACCGCGTCGGGACGGCGCCAGGGCGGCGCCTGCGACAGCCGGTACAACTCCGGCGCATTGCGCGCGAAGGCCTGTGACGCTGCGGTCTTGCCGTTCTGCTCGACCAGGGAGCGCTCCGGCAGGATCGCGGTATAGGTCCTGGTGTCGGGCGTCTGCGACGGATCGATGAACACCTCGTACATCGGCGCCGCCAGCGAGTGCAGCAGGGACGGCGAGGGCAGGCCCAGCATCAGCTGGATGGTGCGCAGCATGGACAGCTGGTCGTAACGCCGTCCGATCACCGGCGCGCTGGCTGCGTCCTTGCCCTGCTGGGCCCAGGGCGAGATCACGTAGGCCGGCATGCGGTGCGAGTCGACGTGGTCGCCGCCGTCCTGGCTGTCGTC
>NZ_WAAS01000601.1:0-492 GCF_008806585.1 Micromonospora sp. AMSO12t | reverse complement strand
GCGGTCGGCCGGTCGCCGGTGCTCGGGGCGGGGTTCGGCGCGCCGCGCCGCGTCCCGGTCGGAGCCGGGCCGCAGGGGGCCGGGCGGTGGCCAGGGCAGGCCGCCGTCCTGCCGCGGGTGTCCCCGGTACGCCTCGGCCTCCCGAGGGGCGTCGGGCCGGGCGACCCCGCGCGGCCCCCGCTCCGGGTACGTCTCGGCGCGCGCCGCCTCGTGCGCCCGCCATCGCTCGTCCGGCTCCTGCTGCCGCCGCTGGCTGTCCGGAGGCGCCTGCTGGCCGGCGGGAGCCCGGTCGGGGCGTGGCCACCCGTCGGCGGGTACGCCGGCCTCGCGGCCCCGCCCGCCGGGGCCGCGGTCCCACTGCGAGTCGGCCGAGCGCTCCGGCTGCGGGGCAGCCGAACGCCCCCATTGCCCATCGAAAGGACGCTCACGCTGGCCGTCGGAAAGACGGTCATGCTGGCCGTCGGAAGGACGCTCCCGCTGGCCGTCGACCGG
>NZ_WAAS01000600.1:0-493 GCF_008806585.1 Micromonospora sp. AMSO12t | reverse complement strand
GGGCGACGCCAAGAGCCTGCGCGGCGGCACCCTGCTGCTGACCCAGCTGCGCGCGGCCGACAACGAGGTCTATGCGCTGGCCCAGGGCAACCTGGTGGTCGGCGGCCTGTCGGCGTCCGGCAAGAGCGGTTCCTCCGTCACCGTCAACACCCCGACCGGCGGCCGCATCCCGAACGGCGCCATGATCGAGCGCGAGATCGCGACCGACTTCGCGACCCGCCCGCAGGTGCTGCTGCGCCTGCGCCACCCGAACTTCGACACCGCGACCAACGTCGTGGAGGCGATCAACCGCCGCTACGGCCAGGTCGCCACGACCGCCGACGGCACCAGCGTCGAGGTGGTCGCGCCGACCAATCCGACCGAGCGCGTGGCCTTCGTCGCGAAACTGGAAGGCATGCCGATCGCCGTGGGCGAGGAAACCCCGAAGGTCGTGTTCAACTCGCGCACCGGCACCGTGGTGATCTCCGACGGCCTGCGCGTGCGCTCGGCCGCG
>NZ_WAAS01000599.1:0-493 GCF_008806585.1 Micromonospora sp. AMSO12t | reverse complement strand
ACGCTGTCGCCCGCTGCAGGCCGCGCCGAGAATTACCCGATCCGGCCGATCAGGGTGATCGTTCCCTACGCGGCCGGCGGCCCGAACGACACGATTGCACGGATCATCACCGCGGACGCATTTCGCCAGCGTGGCGCTTCGTTCGTCATTGAAAATATCCCGGGCGGTGCCGGCAATGTCGGAACGGCCGCTGCTGCGCGCGCCTCCGCAGACGGCTATACGCTCGTCGTCGTGACCTCGAGCTTCTTCATCAATCCAGGCCTTCACGCGAAAATTCCCTACGATCCCGTCAACAGCTTCTCGCCCGTGACGATGATCGCCGCGGCCCCGCATGTCCTCGTGGTCCATCCGTCTTTCCCCGCACGAGACGTGAGAGAGTTCATTTCGGCAGTGCGCGCGCAGCCTGGAAGGTTCAGCTACGCGTCGGCCGGAACGGGACAGTCGTCACACCTCGCCGGCGAATTGTTCAAGCAATCGACCGGTCTTGACCTTG
>NZ_WAAS01000598.1:0-498 GCF_008806585.1 Micromonospora sp. AMSO12t | reverse complement strand
TTTTGACGCGCATCAACAGAACGGCATCGTCCACATGGAATACCGCACGCGCGTCTACACGGGTAAATTGGATTACGACAGGAAAACCGCATGAAGGTTAGCTACAACTGGCTCAAGGAGTTTGTCGATCTCGCCGCTTCCCCGGACGAAGTGGCGTCGCGCCTCGCTCTTTCCGGCACCAACGTCGCTTCCGTCGAAAAGGGCCCGCACGGAGCCGTGATTGACGCGGAAATCACCTCCAACCGCCCGGACTGCCTGAGCATGCTGGGCATCGCGCGCGAGCTTTCTGCTGTCTATCGCCTGCCGCTGAAGCTGCCTGTGCCGAAGTCCGCCGAGAGCCCGGCAACAAAGGCCGGCGACGCCATCGCGGTGCAAATCGAATCGCCGGAACTTTGCGGGCGCTACACGGCGCGCGTGATTCGCGGCGCGAAGATTCAGCCTTCGCCAAAGTTGCTTAAGGATCGCCTGGAGGCCGCCGGCATCGCCAGCATCAGCAAC
>NZ_WAAS01000597.1:0-499 GCF_008806585.1 Micromonospora sp. AMSO12t | reverse complement strand
TGATCGACGACATGCTCAATGCGCTGCTGTTCGCATTGATCGGCCTGGAGCTGTTGCTGCTGCCGTTCAACTGGATGCACCTGGCGGCCGGCGGCGTGCTGGCGCTGGCAGTGCTGCTGTCGCGCCTGCTGACGGTGGCCCCGGCGATCGTGCTGCTGCGGCGCTGGCGCCCGGTGCCCAAAGGCACGGTGCGGGTGCTGACCTGGGGTGGCCTGCGCGGTGGCGTGTCGGTGGCACTTGCACTGTCGCTACCGCTGGGCGAGGAACGGGACCTGCTGCTGTCGATCACCTACGTCGTGGTGTTGTCGTCGAGTCTGGTGCAGGGGTTGAGCATTGGGCGCGTGGTGCGCAAGGTCAGCGCCCAGCCTTGAGAATGCCGGGGCCGCTTTGCGGCCCATTCGCGGGTAAACCCGCTCCTACAGGTTTGCGTACCCCTGGAGGAGCGGGTTCACCCGCGAAGAGGCCGGCACAGGCAACCAGAATCTATTCGACTGCCGAA
>NZ_WAAS01000596.1:0-501 GCF_008806585.1 Micromonospora sp. AMSO12t | reverse complement strand
GCCGGGCGACTTCGCCGGCGACCAGCGCCGCGCCGGCGAAGTCGCCCGGCCCGGGCAGCCCGCGCGGGTCGCCGGGCGCGGGCAGCACGAGCCGGATCTCGTCGGGCGAGAGCTTCGCGAGGGTGGGTAGCGCTTGGGGCAGGGGAACGTCGGTCCAGGTGCCGGGCGCGTCGGCGACCAGGTGCTCCTCGTCGCCGGCGATGGCGTCGGCAAGCTCGTCGAAGGGCACCAGCCCGGCGCGCCACGCGCGCACCCAGGCCACGAACCGGCTGGACCGGCGCGGTGTGAGAGTGGCCGCGCCCGCTGCGGGGGTGGACATGCCGAAAGGGTACGTGGTCACCGCCGCCCCTGTCTCGACTGCCGCTCCGACTGTCCGCCGCCCCGCTGATCATGCGCCCCCCGTCCCGTCGATCATGGAGTTGTGGTGGGTGGATCGTCGACCTCTGCCCCTTTCGCGGGGCACCACAACTGCAAGATCGCCGCGGCGGGAGCGGCGGAGGC
>NZ_WAAS01000595.1:0-502 GCF_008806585.1 Micromonospora sp. AMSO12t | reverse complement strand
GTAGGAACCCTCGGGCAGGCCGAAATGCTTCAGCAGGAAGGCCGACTGCAGCGAGTCCTTGCGGTCGAAGACCACCACCGGCGCGCGGCGCGCGGTCTCGCGGTTGAAGCCGTCGGCGAACCACTGCCGGGCGAAGGTGTTCGACGCGACCATCCGGTAGCGCATCTGGCCCAGCGGGCTCACGCTGCAGCCGTGCATCGGCATCGCCTCGCCCGATATGCAAGCCACCACGCGGCCCTGCTCCAGCAGCGCGAAGGTATGGCCCTGGTTGTCGAGCACGAATTCCACCAGCAGTTCTTCCTGCGCGAGGATGGGCGCCAGCACCGGCAGCAGCCAGGTCGCCAGGGTGTCGTTGTTGACCGCGATCGCCACCCGAGCCGGGCCGTCGTCCATGCCCATCTCGGCCAGGAACTCCGATTCCAGCAGGGTCGAGCGGCGCAGGTACTGCAGCAGGCGCGTGCCCGGCCCGGTCGGCCGGCAGGGGCGGCTGCGCACCAGCAGC
>NZ_WAAS01000594.1:0-504 GCF_008806585.1 Micromonospora sp. AMSO12t | reverse complement strand
CTGCTTGGCGCTGGCGGAGATTTCCGGCAGGAAACGCGAGTCGGACGTGCCAGCGACGATCCGAACGGCCTGCAGGCGCAAGGTGGCCTGCTGCAGGTCGAGATTGCCGGCGACCGCCTGATCGACCAGGCCATCCAGCGCCGGGTCGGCCAGCACCTTCCACCACTGCCTGGCGTCCACCGCCACGCCCTGGCCCTGCGGTACCTGGGTCCAGGCGCTGGGTGTGCGATCAGGCAGGTCCGGGACGGGCACCGACATGCAGCCGGCCAGGGCCAGGGTTGCCAACACCGCACCGGGGCGCAGCACTGCCTGCAGGGAGAGTCCGCGCCCGGTCCTGGGCACTGCCACTGAAGTGATACGCCTGACCACCAGCCCGCCAACGTGTAGAAGGAGCATGAAGGCTACCGTGCGATTGTGGAGCGAACATGGAGAATTGGTCCGAAAAAGGTCACAGCACGCGTGCGGTTCAGGCAACGCCGATCCAGCCTTTCACTACGCTTTCAA
>NZ_WAAS01000593.1:0-505 GCF_008806585.1 Micromonospora sp. AMSO12t | reverse complement strand
TCTCGACCAGCGGCAGCACGATGCTGGCCACCACGCCGCTTTCCTCGCCGGTGCGCAGTTCGAGCGCGGCGGCGCCGCCGTACAGGTGCTTCAGGCGCTCGCGGATATTCGCCAGGCCAATGCCGCTGCCGCTCGATGCGGAGAAGCCGATGCCGTCGTCGATCACGCTCAGCTCCAGCATCCTGACGCCATCCACCTCGCGAGAGGCGGCCGTCACCTGGATCCGCGCCGGCCCTTTCTTGGGCTCGATGCCATGCTTGACCGCGTTCTCCACCAGCGAGATCAGCATCAGGGGCGGAATCAGGGCGGCGCGCAGCTCCGGCGCACAGCTCACCTCGGTGCGCAGGCGCGGCATGCGCGCCGCGATCACGCCGAGATAGGCCCGCACCGAGTCGCATTGCGAGCCGAGGGTGACGAAGGTGCTGGCGCGGTCGGCGCGCAGTTGCGGGATGGTCGAGCGCAGGTAGTCGATCAGGTGGTCGATCATGACGATGCCGCGGTCCGG
>NZ_WAAS01000592.1:0-509 GCF_008806585.1 Micromonospora sp. AMSO12t | reverse complement strand
GGGCGGTGGGCGGAACGGGCGGGACGGGGCCGACCGGCGCGCCCTGGGCGGCCCTGTTGTCGCGGTTCAGCAGCAGCGCGCCGCCGATCAGGATCGTGGCGCCGAGCAGCACCGCCCGGAACGCGTCCGTGACGATGTAGCCGAAACTGATCGCGACCAGGATGCTCAGCACGATCACCGTGACCGGGGACATGCTGGACCGGCCCCGGCCCAGCATGGACTCGACGGGAGAGGCGCTGTCCCCCTCGCCCGGGATGATCAGCCAGGCGGTGACGTAGACCAGGATGCCGATGCCGCCGAAGAAGCCGAGCACCGCCAGCAGCACCCGCCAGAGGACCGGGTCGGTGTTGGTGGCCCGGCCGATGGCGGCGCAGACGCCGGCCAGGTAGCGGCCGTCGCGGGGGCGCACCAGGCCGTACCGCGAGGTGAAGCCGGCGCCGCCGAACGACGGCTGCGGTCCGGGGCCCGGCGGTGGCGTCCCGCCCGCGTCCCCGGCGGGGGGCGGCGCG
>NZ_WAAS01000591.1:0-509 GCF_008806585.1 Micromonospora sp. AMSO12t | reverse complement strand
ACAAGGATATCGGTACGATGTACCTTATCTTTGCGGTGATCGCGGGCATCATCGGTGCTGCGATGTCGATCGCGATCCGTGCCGAGTTGATGTATCCGGGCGTCCAGATATTCCACGAGACGCACACCTATAACGTGTTCGTGACCTCGCACGGCCTGCTCATGATCTTCTTCATGGTCATGCCGGCGATGATCGGCGGGTTCGGCAACTGGATGGTGCCGCTGATGATCGGCGCGCCAGATATGGCGTTCCCGCGCATGAACAACATCTCGTTCTGGCTGCTGCCCGCCTCGTTCGCGCTGCTGCTGCTCTCCACCTTCGTCGAGGGTGAGCCGGGCGCCAACGGCGTCGGCGCCGGCTGGACCATGTACGCGCCGCTGTCGACCTCGGGCCACCCCGGACCGGCGGTCGATTTCGCGATCCTGTCGCTGCATCTTGCCGGTGCGTCGTCGATCCTCGGCGCCATCAACTTCATCACCACGATCTTCAACATGCGCGCGCCGGGCATG
>NZ_WAAS01000590.1:0-510 GCF_008806585.1 Micromonospora sp. AMSO12t | reverse complement strand
GCGTCGGCCGTGACGACCGTGGCCTTCGGGGTGTCGGTGCTGCCCGGGTCGGCGTCGGTCGGGGCGTCGACCCCGGGCGCGGTGGGGACGCGGTCGGCGACCGCCTCCGGCGCGGGGTCCACGGTCACCTCGGGGCGCGCTTCGTCCAGGGTGGCGACGGGCGGGGGGTCGACCACCACGGCGGTCATGCCGGCGACCGGGTCACCGTCCACCATGGGCGAGCCGTGGGTGGCGACCGCCGCGTCCCGTCGGCCGCGCCCGAACCAGCCGCCCGCCAGACCCACCAACAGAGCCACGATCAGTATCAGCCAGTGCCCGAAAGACCACGCCACGGCAAACCTCCCTATCGTTCATGTCCGGAAACCCGCGAGAAAAACTCGCCGCAGCTTCGCACACGCCCGACGAGGCCGACAGGCAGGACCGGGTGCCCGCCGTGGCGGCGGGACGGGTCGCGGCGGGCGGTGTTCGCCGGGGCGACGGAGGGTCGCCGCGTCGGCGTCCGCGTCCGCG
>NZ_WAAS01000589.1:0-510 GCF_008806585.1 Micromonospora sp. AMSO12t | reverse complement strand
AGTACAAAACACCGTCCAGAATTTCGTAAACGATCCCGGTACCCACCGCGATCAGCACAATGTCCCCACCGGCCCGGCGCCACTCATAACCCGGATACACCGGCAGACGGCTCAGCGCCCGCCCGTCCAGCCGCTCGCCATAGTAACCGTGCGGCAACGGTCGGCCGCGTTCCAGATGGATGCCCGGCGGTGGCGGAGCGCCACGTACGAAGTAGCCGTGGTTGTCGCGAATGGTCTGCCGCACCGGGCCGAAGTCGTGTGGCGGGCCACCACGGTGATCGTTCTGCGGACCACGGTGATCGTCACCACGGTTATCGTAGTGGCCCGGTTGCGGGCCGCCGTGGTCATGATCATCGCGTGGATCGGCGCTGGCCAGCAGCGGCGTCGCGCTGAGCATCAGCACGCCCAGCCCGGCAATCAGACGTTTCGGCATTTTCATCGGGTCTTTCCTCACGGCACCAACAGCAAAAAAGGGATTCAGAACGTGGTTCTGAATCCCTCGGTCTTGCT
>NZ_WAAS01000588.1:0-514 GCF_008806585.1 Micromonospora sp. AMSO12t | reverse complement strand
TCGCGTGCGGGAGCGGCGAGATGAGTGCCGGTGGCGCGCTCTGCGCTCCAGCCGTCGTGACGGTGAGTGACATCTACCTTCGTTACTGCCGGTTACCGCCGCTGCGGCTCGTGCTCCCTGCCCCTCCGACGCTTTGCTCTGCATCCGAATTCGCACCACCGCTCTGAACTGGGATTTCTTGTCGACGGCGAATCGTTGCCGGAGGCGACAAAGTGACCATGCGTAACTGGTGCCTCCATGGGTGCAGAGCAAAGGGAGCGTGGAGGGGTTCTGCTGGGGAGCGTGGCGGATTACGGAATGTGAGCGCCGACGTGGGTTGTCGCCGGTAACCCCGCAAGGTGGCTGGGCTGGCGCGGTGACGCTGCTGGGTCGGTTGCGGGGGGACGGTGGCTGGGCTGTCTGGGCGGCGTGGCGGAGCCGGCCGCGGGGGCAACAGCGGCTCGGGCGGTCGGCGGGCAACCAGTGGCGGGACCGGCGGGGCAACAGCAACAGCAACAGCGGCAGCGGCAGCGGC
>NZ_WAAS01000587.1:0-517 GCF_008806585.1 Micromonospora sp. AMSO12t | reverse complement strand
CCCACCCTCGGCCGTCCTGACCCGACCGTAGGCGGTCGCCGGCCGGCCGCCCGCCCGAACGGTGAAGCCGGGACGGCTCAGTCGCCGTCGCGGGCGGCCAGCACCCGGGCCAGGGCGTCGGGATCGGCCACGGTGACCGTCGCCCCCGGGTGCCGCAGCCACCCGCCGGGCAGCAGGGCGGGCACCGGCTCGGCGAAGCGCAGGCAGAGCCCGGCGGCGGTGCTGCTGGCGAAGGTGACGCCGGCGTCGGCCAGCGAGAGGCGCACGCCGATCCCCCGCCACCAGCGGTACGGCCCGGTGGGCGCGACGCCGACGACGTTGTCCCGGGCGGTGCGCAGTTGCCACGGGCCGAACCGGACCACCAGCTCGGCCCGGTCGACGCCGACCCAGGCGGTTGCCGGCCGGACGCCCACCAGCGCGAGCGCCGGCCGGAAGACCGGGTCGAAGCGGAACGCGAACCGGTGCGCCTCGGCGGTCATCGCGCGCCGCCCCGGGTGGTGGGGCGGGCGTCGCCCGG
>NZ_WAAS01000586.1:0-517 GCF_008806585.1 Micromonospora sp. AMSO12t | reverse complement strand
GTCTCCGACGAGCACGCCGGGCTGGACCCCGGCGTTGTCGGCCGTCGCCGTGACCGTGGTGGATTCGCCGGCCGCGAGCGTGACCGTGCCGGTCGCGGCCGGGCCCGTGAGGGTCAGCCAGGCAAGGTCGGCAGCCTCGTGCCCACCGTCGCTGGTGCGCTTCTGCTCGCTGATCCGCACCTCAAGCGGGGCGGAGCCGCTGTTGGTCACTGTCACGTCGGCCGTCGCCTTCTGGGCCTTGTCGAGGAGCCAGTCGAAGTCACCTCCGGTGACGGTGGCGACGCCGGTCGTCAACGCCGTGTCGACCACCTCGGCCTGATCCTTCTTGGCGATGGTCACCGGGTGGCTGGCGGTGACGTAGTTCGGCGCCTCGACCTGCACGGTGTTCTCGCCGACCAGCGCCTGAGCCTTCCACCGGCCCTTTGCGTCGGTGGTGATGACGCGTTCACCGGCCGGCCCCTTGAGCGTGACGATCGCGCCCTCGATCGGCTTGCCGTCGTTCTTGTCGGTGACCGTA
>NZ_WAAS01000585.1:0-522 GCF_008806585.1 Micromonospora sp. AMSO12t | reverse complement strand
AGGCCGGCTTCGGGCGCTGCTGCCCTGACCGCCGACCAACGGCACCGCCACTTTGGAAGATCGTATCCGGCTGTCCCGGTCTGTCTGTTGTGCCTGGTCGGCGGCGGGGTAACGCTGACCGGTGCTGACCTCTAGTGACCGCCTACGGCACCGGCTTATGGCACGTGGCTGGCACGGCTCGCCCTGGGCGCGGTCGTCCGGCGTCGTACGGCTTTCCGCCCCGGCCTTCGGGCCGGGGCGGCTTGCAGTGGCGCCGGGTTGTCGCGCGCCTGAACCACGTACTTCGGTGGCAAGCCGCGAAGCGGTGCGGCAGCGATTGCCGGGACCACGGCGGCGGACGACCACCTACGCAATCGGCACGGCCATTCTCGTGCTGCCTGCTGGTCTGAACCGGCTGAGGTTCCCCCGGTAGCTCGGAGGCTTTCGATCATGCTCTGATGGAGCTGAAGGGAGTCATCCGTGGCAGCACCGAAGAAGTACCCCGATGAGCTGCGTGAACGTGCGGTGCGCTTGTATCGGGAG
>NZ_WAAS01000584.1:0-523 GCF_008806585.1 Micromonospora sp. AMSO12t | reverse complement strand
GGACCCTGCTGATCCGCTCCGGTGGTGGGCGGCCCGCTCCGGCCGGCGTCCCGGACGCCGCGCCCCGGAGCCGCCGCCCGCCACCGGCGGCGTCCGTCCCCGACGAGGAGGCCCCCATGTCCGTTCCCGTTCCCCGGCGGGCCGTGCTGCGCGGCGCGGTCCTGCTGGGCGCCGCCGCCGGCGCCACCGCGCTCACCCAGGTCGGCGCCGGCCGCGACGCCCGGGCCGTCGCCGCGCGGATCGACCAGCCGACCATCGCCAACTGTGCGACCTGGAGCGCCCGCCCGCCGTCCTCCGCGGTGAGCGTGGTGCAGAGCCGGCCCAACAAGATCATCATTCATCACACGGCGTTCCCGAACACCACCGACTACAGCCTCGCGCAGGCCTACCGGAACTCGCGCGACATTCAAAACCTGCACATGGACAGCAACGGCTGGCTCGACTCCGGGCAGCACTTCACCAACAGCCGGGGCGGCTTCCTCACCGAGGGCCGGCACGGCAGTCTCTACGGGCTGCTGCACGG
>NZ_WAAS01000583.1:0-533 GCF_008806585.1 Micromonospora sp. AMSO12t | reverse complement strand
CCTGCCAACGGGGCGGCTCGGCCGGCGTGGAGTCTTGCTGGCGGCTCGGTCCGGGCGTGTTGAACCCCTGCCGACGGGTCGCCCCGACGCTCTGCCGACGGGTCGGCTCGGCCTGGGAGGAGCCTCGCCTGCGGCCCGGTCTGCGCGGGGCGGAGCCCTGCCGGCGGCTCGGTTCGGCAGGGGTAGAGCCTTGCCGGCGGCTAAGTGCGGGCGGGTTGTACCCCTGCCGGCGGCTAAGTCCGGGCGGTCCGACCCCCGGCCGGCGGGTCGGTTCGGCCAGCGTGAGGCTTCGCCAGCCGTCCCGCCGACGCTGTCGAGTTGCCCCGTTGACGGGACCGCCGGACGCAGGCTCTCGGATCTTGGTGAGTTTCGGCCCCTCCAGGGGCTCAAACTCGCCAAGATCTCTTCGGCTGCCCGCCCGGAGGGGCTCTGATGAGCTTCCACAACCCGAAGCTGCCCTGGTCGGAGTTGGAGCGTGTGCTCTCCGGTCGGGAATCCGGCACTGGCCGATCGGGCGCGGGTCGGCCGGGTGC
>NZ_WAAS01000582.1:0-540 GCF_008806585.1 Micromonospora sp. AMSO12t | reverse complement strand
TTGAGCGCAAACAAGTCCTCTGCCAACTCACCGGGTTGCCGCAAGTCCATCAGCAGCACCTCTGCCTAGCTGTACCGAAAACCGGGCCTGAAGATACGGTCGACCGCCTTTGAGGCAAATCGGGTCATCAGCAGCGTGTCGCAGGTTGGGTATGCGCACGGGCGAGATTATGTCGCTGCGCCGGGATGAGGTCGACGTCGAGAAAAAGACGGCTCACATCTGCCGGATCGTGGTTGAAAAGCAGGCAGTCGAGCGGACCAAGACGAAATACACCCGCACCGTAAGGTTGAACAGCCGGGCTCTTGGCGCACTGGCAAGGGCCAGAGAGATCGCGCAATACCGCTCGAAGCAGAAGCGCCGCGTCTCGACGGAGTCGCCATGCATCTTCCAACCTTCTGGCTCGTCACCACAAATCCAGCGTTCACTGCTTGGCAGCTTGGGCGCTCGGTGCAGGTGCTTCTCTCGACCTACGCCAAGTGGTTGAATTCTGCCAACGATTGGACGGAACTGGCGAAGCTGGAAAAGAACGTAATGGGTACA
>NZ_WAAS01000581.1:0-542 GCF_008806585.1 Micromonospora sp. AMSO12t | reverse complement strand
CCCACGAGGGCCCACCATCCGCCGTCCGCCCCGACGGGCGGGGTGGACGGCGGGCCGGAGCCGGGCGCGGCGGTGCGGGAGTTGTGTCGGGCGTACCGGGCGGACGTCGGCGACGGACCGGGCGGTCTGCCGGACGCCGCCGCCTTCGGTGACCTGATCCACGCCGCCGGTGGCCCTGGGAAGGTCGCCGGCTACTGCGAGCGGGTGCTGACCGGCGAGCCGAAGAGCCCCGCCCCGCACGGCAGCCCGTCCGGCGGGCCGACAGCCACGCCGACCGGCCGACCCGGAGCGGACCCGACCGGCCATCCCGGAGCGGATCCGACCGGCCGACCCGGAGCCGACCCGACCGGCCATCCCGGAGCGGATCCGACCGGCCATCCCGGGGTCGACCCGACCAGCCGTCCCGGCGCCGACCCGAGCCGGCGGGCCGGGCCGCCCACGGCGTCGCCGTCGACCACGGCCGCGCGACCGGCCCGGCCCGGCCCCGTCCAGGTCTCGCCGGCGCAGGGACGCCACACCGCCGCGCCGAGTGCTGGCGAGGC
>NZ_WAAS01000580.1:0-547 GCF_008806585.1 Micromonospora sp. AMSO12t | reverse complement strand
CGACCGCGACGTCCGACATCGGGCAGGACCCGGACGACGCCGGGGCCGACGCCGCGCTGCCGGACACGGGCGACGCCGCCGCGCCGCACGTCTCGGGCGACGCCGCCGACCAGCCAGACCCGGGCGACGCCACCGCGCCGCACGGCTCGGGTGACGCCGCCGACGCCGGGGCCGAGGACACCCGGGACGCCGGGCCCGGGCGGGCCGCCGGCACCGGCCCGGAGGGCACCCGCCTGCTGCCCGACGACGGCCCGTCGGCCGTGGGACCGCAGGGCACCCGGATGTTCCCCGGCGACGAGCGACCGGCCGTGGGGCCGCAGGGCACCCGGATGTTCTCCCCCGACGAGCTACCGGCCGAACCGCCCGCGCCCCGGTGGAGCGGTTCGGCGGCGGTGCCCCCGCCGAAGCCGCGCAAGCGGGCCTGGGGCGAGTCGGCCGTGATCCCCCCGGTGCCGGCGCCTCCGCCGGCGCCCCCGCCCGAGCAGTCCGCCGAGCACCGCACGCCGGTCGACCCGTGGGCGGGCGCGGACACCGGCGGGTGGGACCT
>NZ_WAAS01000579.1:0-551 GCF_008806585.1 Micromonospora sp. AMSO12t | reverse complement strand
CTTCAAGCTCGACGAAGTGCGCGAGTCGCTGTCGGCGCTGGGCGTGCAGGGCATGACGGTGACGGAGGTCAAAGGCTACGGCCGTCAGAAGGGGCATACGGAAATCTATCGCGGCGCCGAATACGCCGTGAGCTTCCTGCCGAAACTCAAGATCGAACTCGCCGTCAAAAGCGAGATGGCCGACGCGGTGATCGAAGCGATCACCAGCAAGGCCAAGACCGGCCAGATCGGCGACGGAAAGATCTTCGTCACGCCGCTGGAGCAGGTCGTGCGCATCCGCACTGGAGAAACAGACGGGGACGCGCTCTAGGCGCTCTCGCTAGGGATCAAACGAAGGGGACGACAGAACAATGATTCACAGCAAACTGAAGACTATCGGAGTAGCAGGCGCCGCCGGCGCGGGTGCGCTCCTGCTCACGATGGGACCGGCCTTTGCCGCGGCACCGCCGCCGGATCCGCTGAACTCGGGCGATACCGCCTGGATGATCACATCCAGCGCGCTCGTCCTGCTCATGACGATTCCGGGCCTTGCCCTGTTCTACGCCGGCATG
>NZ_WAAS01000578.1:0-553 GCF_008806585.1 Micromonospora sp. AMSO12t | reverse complement strand
CGGCCGTCGGCCCGTCACGTCGGCCTGCGGGCGGACAGCCCGATGACCAAGGTAAAGCTCTACAACGGACGGACGGCCTGGCTGGTCACCGGGGCAGCACAGGCCAGGGCGGTGCTCTCCGACTACCGTCGGGTGTCGATCCGCCCGTACCACGGCAACTACCCGCTGCTGAACGAGGAGTTCGAGAACGTCGTCGACAGCGGCTACGCGGACGTGCTGTTCGGGGTGGACCCGCCCGAGCACACCAAGCAGCGCTCGATGATCATGCCGAGTTTCACGCTGCGTCGTACCGCGCTGCTGCGCGACGACATTCAACGCATCGTCGACGAGAAGCTGGACGAGATGCTGCGCCACGGCGCACCGGCGGACCTGGTCTCCATGTTCGCCCAGCCGGTGCCCTCGATGGTGATGAGCACCGTGCTCGGCGTGCCGTACGACGAGCACGAGGACTTCGAGACGCCCGCGCACAAGCTCTTCGTGCCGGAACTGGCCGAGGAGGCCACGGCCGAACTGGGCGAGTACCTCGACCGGCTGATCCAGAAGAAGGAGAACG
>NZ_WAAS01000577.1:0-556 GCF_008806585.1 Micromonospora sp. AMSO12t | reverse complement strand
CGCCCACGCCCCCGCACCGGCCCGCTCCGCGCCGTCGGTGCCGCCGCTGCACCGGGCCGCGCCGGTCGACGTGCGGATCCCGGCCATCAATGTGCGGGCACGGATCGTCCCGGTGGGCGCCGACGCCGACGGGCACCTGGAGGTGCCGCCGCTGGACCGGCCCACCCTGGCCGGCTGGTACCGGCACGGTGTCAGCCCAGGCGAGACCGGCAACGCCGTGCTCGTCGGGCACGTCGACTCCGCCGCCGGCCCCGCCGTCTTCTTCGACCTCGGCCGGCTGCGGCCCGGCGACACCGTACGGATCACCCGCGCCGACGCCAGCGTCGCCACCTTCGCCGTCGACGGCGTCGGGTCGTACCCGAAGGACCACTTCCCCACCGATCTGGTCTACGGGCCCAGTGACGCGACCGGCCTGCGGCTGATCACCTGCGGCGGCCGGTTCGACCGGGACACCGGCAACTACGTCGACAACGTCATCGTGTTCGCCACCCGGGTGCCGTGACCCCCGGACCCGCCCGACCCAAGTACGGTGTCCGCGCGGATGCCGGTGCGGCGG
>NZ_WAAS01000576.1:0-557 GCF_008806585.1 Micromonospora sp. AMSO12t | reverse complement strand
TTGGCGGTGGCCGCGCTGATCACCAGCTCGGCGGCGATCTCGCCGTTGGACAGGCCCCGACCCGGGCCCTCGACGGCGTCACCGAGCGGGAGCGCGAGGTGCTGACGCTCGTCGGCCGGCGGGCGAACTCGGCGATGAGCCGGCGGGTGACCCCGGGGGCGATCAGCGCGTCCCCGGCGGCGACCACCCGGACCGCGCCGAGGATGTCGTCCAGCGCCATGTCCTTGACCAGGAACCCGCTCGCGCCGGCGCGCAACGCGGCGTGCACGTGCTCGTCGTCGTCGAAGGTGGTGAGCACGAGGACGCGGGTGGCGCCGCCGTGCGCGGTGATCGCGCGGGTGGCCTGGATGCCGTCCATGCCGGGCATCCGCAGGTCCATCAGCACCACGTCCGGCACGACCTCGCGGGCCAGCCGCACCGCCTCGGCCCCCGTACCCGCCTCGCCGACGACGTCGATGTCGGGGGCGTCGGCGATGAGCACCCGCAGGCCGGCGCGGACCAGTGGCTGGTCGTCGACGAGCAGCACCCGGACGCTCACCGGCCCCCCGCCCCGGTCC
>NZ_WAAS01000575.1:0-579 GCF_008806585.1 Micromonospora sp. AMSO12t | reverse complement strand
ATGGCCCCGGTCTGCGCGGCCGCCGGCTGCGCCGGCACGAGCACAAGTCCGCACAGGACCGCCGCGGCCACCGTCAGCGCCCGCAGCCGCCTACCCGCTGTCTCCTTGGTCACGCCATGCCTCACGATCTCATCGGCATCGATACAACTGCGGAGACAAGATAGACGAAGGAGTCGCCGGCGTCCTCCCCCGCGCCCGTGCTGCGACGGCGGGGGCCTTCGGGCCGGGGCCGTCAGGTGTTGACCGGGCGGCGGGCGATCAGGCGCACGTGGGTGACGGGCCAGTCCAGCGGTTCGCCGGCCGGGGTGCTGAGGGCGGCCACCGGGGCGAGGCGGTTGGTGACGATCCAGTCGTTGCGGGACGTCGCGCTCGCTGGGTCGATCTCGAACCCGACGTCGGTGAGCAACGACTTCCAGTCGGCGTACTCCAGGCCGCAGAACTGTTCCTGGGTCTCCGACAGCCAGTTGTCGGTGTAGTCCTTGCGGGTGAGGAAGTCCATCGCCGCGCCGAGGGTCAGCTCGACCACGCCGTCCGCCCCGTCCACCGGGCGGTACGCGAACGGGAACCGGTAGTCGACCG
>NZ_WAAS01000574.1:0-580 GCF_008806585.1 Micromonospora sp. AMSO12t | reverse complement strand
CGGCTCGTCGCCGACCACCTCGGTCACCGGCATCTCGGTGGTCATCCCGGGCTCGCCCCGGCGCAGGTCGACCTGCTGGAAGGCCAGCCAGTCGAGGATCGCCGGCAGGCGCCCGGTCAACGCCTGCCGGTAGGACTCCTCGCGGCGTTCGCGCTGCTCGTCGTTCCAGCTGCCGTGCTCCAGCACCTCGCGGACCGACAGCCGGCACCCCTCGGCGGTGGGGGCGACGGCACAGGCCAGCCGGCTTCGCCGGCCGCCCTCGAGGCACCGCAGCGCGATCAGCTCCGGCTCCCGCCGGTCGGTCACCTCCGCGTCGACGGCGGCGTCGAACCCGGGCAGGCCGGCGGTGAACAGCAGCAGCCGGCCGCGCGACCCGGCCATCGGCTCGACCTCGGTGAACCAGCGGGCGAGCAGAGCGCGATCCGTCAATGCGTGCCACACCCGGTCCGCCGGGTGGAACAGGTCCACCTGCACGTCGATCTCGATCACGGCGCGACTCTACGGGTATCGATCGCGGCCCGCCCCGGACGGGGGGATCCCCACGGTACGCGGCCGGCGCCGGGCGGGCCGCGATCGATAC
>NZ_WAAS01000573.1:0-584 GCF_008806585.1 Micromonospora sp. AMSO12t | reverse complement strand
CGCCCGACGGCGGGCATCATCCGGCTGCGGCTGGTCCCGGACGGGGTGGTCGCACAGGCCGGCCTGCAACCCGGCCTGTGGGGGGAGACCGGCGAGGAGCGGGAGCGGGCGCACCGGGCGTTGAGCCGGGTGCAGGGCATCCTCGGCCCCGAGGCGGTCGTCACCGCGGTGCTCGGCGGCGGGCGCTCACCGGCCGACCAGGTGCGCCTGGTGCCGTGGGGCGACGAACGCCTTCCGGCCCGGCCCGTCCCGCCGCCGTGGCCGGGCCGCCTGCCGCCACCAGCACCGGCCGTGGTGCTGCCCGACCCGCTCGCCGCGGTCGTGCACGACGCCGCCGGCACACCGGTCGAGGTCAGCGCGCGGCTCCAGGTCAGCGCCGAGCCGGCCCGGCTGACCGTGGGCGCTGCCCGGCCGGTCGAGATCGTCGGCTGGGCCGGCCCCTGGCCGGTCGACGAGCGCTGGTGGGCGCCGTCCGAGGCCCGCCGCCGGGCCCGGTTCCAGGTCTGCCTGGCCGACGGTACGGCCCTGCTGCTCGCCGTCGAGGCCGGGCGGTGGCTGGTGGAGGCGATCTATGACTGAGCGCC
>NZ_WAAS01000572.1:0-586 GCF_008806585.1 Micromonospora sp. AMSO12t | reverse complement strand
GACCCCGCCCCCGGCCGGGAACCTGGCGCTCGGTCGACCGGCCGCGGCGACCAGCCACGCCGACGTGTACGTGGCGGCCAACGCGGTCGACGGCAACCCGAACACCTACTGGGAGAGCGCCAACAACGCCTTCCCGCAGTCGCTGACGGTGGACCTGGGCGCCAACCGGACGGTGTCCCGGGTCGTGCTCAAGCTCCCGCCGTCCTCGGCCTGGCAGACCCGCACCCAGACGCTGTCGGTGCTCGGCTCCACCAACGGCTCGTCGTTCACCACCCTGAAGGCGTCCGCAGGCCACACCTTCAACCCGGCCAGCGGCAACACGGTCACCGTGACCTTCGCGGCGACCAGCCAGCGGTACCTGCGGCTGACGTTCACCGGCAACAGCAGCTGGCCCGCCGGCCAGCTCAGCGAGTTCGAGGTCCACTCCAGCTAGCCCGATGGCCCCCGTCCGTCCCGGCGGGGGCCGTCCCGGTCCCGGGCGGCCCGGCGCAGCGCCGCCCCGACCTCCGCCCCGCACCGTCCCCCACCTGTCGCGGCACGACGGGCGTAACCCTGCGCCCGTCGTGCCGCGACAGGTGGGGGACGG
>NZ_WAAS01000571.1:0-587 GCF_008806585.1 Micromonospora sp. AMSO12t | reverse complement strand
CGGGGTTCCTGCCGGTGGGGGACGCGGAGCGTGCGGTGGACGCCCGGATCGCGGCCCTGGCGGCGACGGTGGCGTTGCGTCGGCACGCCCGGGGCGCGGCCACGGGTGAGCGGGCCGGGCGGGACCTGCGCGACGTGCGGCTGCTGGTGGGTTCCGGTGGGGTGCTGCGGCATGCCGCGCCGGCGGATGCGGCGGGTGTGCTGGGTGCGGTGCTGGCCGACCACGCCGGTGGGTGGCCGTTGCCGCGTGCGGCGCGGCCGGTCGTCGACGTCGACTACGTGCTGGCCGCCGGTGGGCTGCTGGCCGCCGAGCATCCGGCGGCGGCGGGGGCGTTGCTGCGCCGGCACCTCGCGACGGATTGAGACTCGCCGACGCGACACGCCGTGGTGCATCACACGACAGGCCCGGGTGGGTTGACAGCGGCGGGGGTCCACGCCGTACCGTCTTTGAGTCCTACTACGGGAAGCGGCTGTTGTTCGCTTCGTCCCTTCGTCCGCTGGCCGAGCGACATGTGAGCAGTGCGTCGCGGCGGCCAGGTCCAGCGGGCGGGGGTCGGCGGGGCGGCGCGAACCGGCCGCGGTTACCGG
>NZ_WAAS01000570.1:0-607 GCF_008806585.1 Micromonospora sp. AMSO12t | reverse complement strand
TCGGCGGAGCGGTCGTGGGCGGTGCCGTGGTCGGCGGGGTGGTGGGCGTGCCGCCCGAGCAGGGCGCGCCGTTGAGCGTGCAGTTGGTGGGGGAACCGGAGCCGGTGGCCAGGAAGCCGAACGACACCGAGGCGCCGGGGGCCACGGTGCCGTTCCAGGAGCGGTTGGTGAAGGTGTGCCGCTGGCCGACGCTGCTGACGGTGGCGTCCCAGTAGGAGCCGAGCGTGGTGCCCGCGGGCAGGGTGAAGGCCACCTGCCAGCCGGTGATGGTGGCCGGGCCGCCGTTGGTGACGGTGTAGCGGCCCTCCCATCCGGTGCCCCAGTCGGCGGTCTTGACGAAGGTGGCGGTCGGGCCGGCGGCCTGGGCCGGCGCGGCGAGGGTCAGCGTGGTGGCGGTGACGGTGGCGAGGGCCGCGACGGCGGCCAGCAGCAGGTTTCGGGCAGGGCGACGCATCCGGACCTCCCGGGTACGAGGGCCGTCGGATCGACGGATGCACAATTATTAGGATTGTTAACTGTAATTGTCCAGGCGTTCGGGCCGGACTTCCCCGTCGCGTCCCGGCGCCCGTGACGCCGGGTGGCGGGTCGGTGCCCGATCGTCGACGCC
>NZ_WAAS01000569.1:0-629 GCF_008806585.1 Micromonospora sp. AMSO12t | reverse complement strand
GCGCGGCCCCTCGCCGACCCCGCCCGCGCCGGCAGGTGTCGGCGTCGTTCCCCACTCCCCCGGCGCGGGCACGCCCGGCGGGCGGATCGGGCGACGCCCGCCGCCGGCCTCGGACTCGCCCGGTTCCTTCGCGCCCGGCCAGGGCTTCGCCACCCGGGAGGCGAGCACGAACTCCTTGCGCAGCGGATGCCCCTCGAACTCGGGCGGCAGCAGCAGCGGCGCCAGCCCGGTATGGCCGGGAAAGTCGATGCCGAACATCTCGTGCGTCTCCCGCTCGTGCCATGCGGCGCCCGGGTAGACGTCGACGACCGAGGCGACCGCCGGGGCGTCCCGGGGCACCCGGGTCCGCAGCAGGATCCCGTGCCGGCGGGTGGTGGACCAGAGGTGCGCCACCACGTCGAAGCCGCCGGCGAGCTCGTCGACGGCGGAGAGCCAGTCGAAGTAGTCGCAGGCCAGCTCGGCGTCGTCGCGGGCTGCGCGGAGCGCGTCCGGCCAGTTCGCCGGCGGTACGTCGACGGTGGCGCGGGCGTGCGCCTGGCCGCCGGAGACCGACGGGGTCACCTCGGCGGGCGCGAGCAGCGCCACCATCCGCTGGCCGACCTCTTCCGGAGTCATGCCGCTGATCCTAG
>NZ_WAAS01000568.1:0-376 GCF_008806585.1 Micromonospora sp. AMSO12t | reverse complement strand
ACACCGGCATCGGCACCCTGGCCGATCCCACCGCGCTGGCCGCCCTGGAAACGTGGGACGAGGGCGCGGTGACGGACGTCTTCGTCGCGGACGAGCCCGCGGGCGGGCCGGTGCCGGGGCACGTCGCCGCGGTGCTCGACGAGGCGACCGGGGCCAACGTGGTGACGGTCTGGTCCGGCTGGGGCGACGGCTGCTACGGCACCTGGATCGGGCGGACCGCCGACGGCCGGGTCACCTCGTTCGTGACCGACTTCATGGTGGTGCCGGGGCCGGCGTGACCCGTGCGGCGGGAGCGGCCACGGTCGAGGCGGCGCGGTGGGCGGCCGGGCGGGTACCGTGTGCGTCGGCTTTCCCCCCGGCACTCCGATGCCGGTGC
>NZ_WAAS01000567.1:0-636 GCF_008806585.1 Micromonospora sp. AMSO12t | reverse complement strand
CGAGCACCCCGTCGTACGCGGCCGGGTAGGGCCGGGGGTCACCGGCGTCGTGCAGGTTCCCGGCGGCGGCCACCACGACCACGTCCCGGTCGACCGCGTAGCCGATCGCGGCCCGCACCGCCGGGTCGTCCGCGTACAGGACGACGGAGAGATTGAGCACGTCGGCGTCGTGGTCGACCGCCCAGCGGACGGCACGGGCGAAGTCCCTGGCGCTGACCGTGCGCCCCGACTCCCGCCCCTCGACCACCTGCTGCTCGCTGACCCGTACCGGCAGGATCCGGGCGCCCGGGGCCAGCCCCCGGAACGCCGTCCCGTCGCGGGGAGCGGCGGCGATGATGCTCGCCACGCCGGTGCCGTGGCCGGCGCAGTCCCGGCTGCCGTCGCCGCCCGGGTCGAGCAGGTCGGTGCCGTCGAGCACCCGGCCGGTCAGCTGCGGGTGCCGCCGGTCCACCCCCGAGTCGATCACCGCCACCGTCACCCCGGTGCCGGTGGCGAGCGGTGCCAGCCGCTCCGGGGCGTACCGCTGCTGGGGCCAGGGGCGCGCGGACACCGGCCGAACCGGGGCGAGGGGCGAGGCGCAGCCGGGGGCCGCACGCGCGGCGGTCGGCGCGGATGCGGACCAGCCGGCCGGCACCG
>NZ_WAAS01000566.1:0-637 GCF_008806585.1 Micromonospora sp. AMSO12t | reverse complement strand
GCCCCCACCCACCGGGCCGCCGACGAGCAGGCGGCGAGGAAGGCGGCGCTGGCCGCGTACGCCGGATATCTCGCCGCCTCCCGCAAGGCGAGCGGGCGCGGCGACCCCCACCATCCGGAGCTGTCCCGGTTCCTCGCCGACCCACTGCTGACCCGGGTCCGGCTGACCATCCGCAAGGCGAAGGAGCACGGCGCGATGCGTACCGGCACGTTGGTCTCCGACCCGACCGTGACCTCGGTGAGCCTGGATTCGAGCCCACCCACCGTGGAGATCCAGGACTGCCTGGACGCCACCGGCTACCGGCTGGTCTACGCCAGGGACAAGCGGGTCGTGCCCGGCACCGGCGGGACGCGGCACCTGGCCACCGCCACCGCCACCCGCTACCCGGACGGCCGCTGGCTGATCAGCGCCGGCGCCGCCCACGAGGACCAGCCATGCTGACGCGGGCGGGACGGGACGCCGGGGCGGCCCACGCCCGTACCGCCGACGGTGGCGGCCGGGATGGAACGGCCCGCCGGTCGCTCGCGGGCGCCGCCCTGGCCCTGCTGCTGGCGCTCGGGGCGGCCGTGCCCGCGATCGCCGCAGGACGCGCGGACCCCGGCGCGGAGTGCCCGCCGGGGCAGAGCAACTGCAGCGT
>NZ_WAAS01000565.1:0-392 GCF_008806585.1 Micromonospora sp. AMSO12t | reverse complement strand
TCCCGGCCGGCGTCGCGCAGGGCCACCGCAGCCACCGCGCAGGCGCCCGTACCGCAGGAGAGCGTCTCGGCGGAGCCGCGCTCGTACACGCGCATGAGCACGTGGCCGTCGGTGTCGTCGACGGGCTCGCCGGGGGCCGTGAACTCCACGTTCACCCCGGCGGGGAAGACCGCCGGGTCGACGTCGGGGGCCCGGGTGAGGTCGAGCGCGGTCAGGTCCAGCCCGGCCGGCAGCGCGCAGACCAGGTGCGGGTTGCCCACGTCCACGGCCGTGCCGGGCAGGGTCAGTCCGCCGAGGGTGGCGGTCGCGGTGTCGTACAGCCGGGGGCGGCGCATCTCGACGGCGATGGCGTCGGCCGTGACCAGCGCGCGCACGACGCCGGCCCGGGTGGC
>NZ_WAAS01000564.1:0-649 GCF_008806585.1 Micromonospora sp. AMSO12t | reverse complement strand
GGAGCCGCGCCCGTCGGGAAGGATGAGTAGGGCCGGCGGGGCGGGGAAAGGATCCGGGACATGGACAGTGACGCTGACGGAACGCGGCCGGCCGGCAGCCCGGCGGCCGGCGTGGTGCACAGCCTCTCGGAACGGCACGAGACCCTGGCCACCGTCGAGTCGCTCACGGGCGGCCTGCTGGCCGCCTCGATCGTGGAGATCGCCGGGGTGAGCGGCATCTACCGGGGCGGCCTGGTGGTCTACGCCACCGAGCTCAAGTCGCTGCTCGCCGACGTACCGGAGGACCTGCTGGCCGACCGGGGGCCGGTCGACCCGGACGTGGCGGTGGCCCTCGCCGAGGGCGGACGGCGCCGCTGCGGGGCCGACTGGGGCCTGGCCACCACCGGGGTGGCCGGTCCCGAACCGCAGGACGGCAAGCCGGTCGGGCTGGTCTACGTCGCCGTGGCAGGGCCGTCCGGCACCGAGGTCCGGCAGCTCGACCTGGACGGCGGTCGCGACCACGTCCGCTCGGCCGCGGTCGTCGAGGCGTTGCGGCTGCTCGCCGCGCGGATCCACCAGACCGACGCCGCCGGGGCGGCGGGGTCCGACAGCCGGGCAACCGGGGCCGACGGCGGGCGGACCGACGCGGCCGGCGCGGGCCGCCGCTGAC
>NZ_WAAS01000563.1:0-397 GCF_008806585.1 Micromonospora sp. AMSO12t | reverse complement strand
CGGTCACCGCCAGGCAGGCCCGGGTGAGCGTACGCACCGAGCAGCCCAGCCGGGCGGCGTAGTCCTCGACCCGGCGGGTGTGCTGGTAGCCGCGTTCGACCTCGCGGCACAGCCGATGGAAGGTGGCGGCCTCCGCCCGGGTCGCCGGGTGGGCGCGTTCGGGCAGCATCGACAGCCGGAGCAGCAGCACGGCGAGCTGGTGGCGGAGCAGTCCGCGCGCGACGGCGAGTCCCCGGTGCCGTTGGCAGTCCACCGCCAGCTGGCTCACCTCGTTGATCACCGCGTCCTCGTCCTCGCCGGCGAGCTGGAGCCAGGCCGGGACGGCGTCCGGATCGACGTCGAGCCCGCGCAGCGCCGCCGGATCCCAGCTCACCACCGTCGCGTCGAGCTGCGGGCC
>NZ_WAAS01000562.1:0-654 GCF_008806585.1 Micromonospora sp. AMSO12t | reverse complement strand
TGTGGTGCCGGGTGCGGGGGCGGTGGTGGATCAGGCCGTGGCGCGGTTGGGTTCGCGGGTGTCGGGTGAGATCACGACGTTGCACGTGGAGACAAGGACGGATCCGACGGCGTCGGTGCGGGGGTTGTTGGAGCAGTTGGTGGAGGCTCGTCGGGTGGTGGCGGAGTGCGCGGCGGTCGACGGGTTGCGGATCGTGGCGACCGGTACGCCGGTGTTGCCGGGTGCGACGGCGCCGCCGGTGACGCGGGGGCCGCGGCAGGATCGGGGTACGGCGACGTTCCGGGGGTTGCACGACGAGTTGGCGATCTGTGCGTTGCACGTGCACGTGGAGTTGCCGGATCGGGAGCGGGCGTTGCTGGTGAGCAATCATCTGCGGGCGTATCTGCCGTTGTTGATCGCGTTGACGGCGAATTCGCCGTACTGGGAGGGGCGGGACTCCGGTTACGCCAGTTGGCGGTCGATGACCTGGCCGCGGTGGCCGGTGGCGGGGCCGCCGCCGCGGTTCACGTCGGTGGCTCACTACGAGCGGGTCGTGGAGATGTTGTCGGCGGCGGGGGCGATCGTGGATCCGGGGACGTTGTTCTGGGACATCCGGCCGTCGGTGACGCATCCGACGTTGGAGGTGCGGGTGGCGGACGTGCCGGTGTCGGCGTG
>NZ_WAAS01000561.1:0-661 GCF_008806585.1 Micromonospora sp. AMSO12t | reverse complement strand
CGCGGCTGCACCGGCTGGAGACCGGGCTGGCCGGCGTCGGCCCGGTGACCGTGCAGCTGAACCGGACCGACCGGCCCACGCTGCGGCCGGTCGACGCCCTCGGCGGCCGTCCCGGGCAGCCCCGCGCCCTCACCGCCGTCGAGCGGGGCCGGCTGGACCGGTTGCCCGCCCGGCTGCGCGCCCGTGGCGGCGCCGCCGTGACCCTGACCGCGCCTGTCGCCGCCGCCACGAACCTGCGCGGAGCCGGCTGGGTGAGCTGGAGCGGGCGGGCCGCGTACCTCACCGTCGCCGACCTCGGCGTGCCCGAGCGCCGGACGCTGCTGCGCGTCGACGGCGCCGGCGTGCGCCGGGCGGAGGTGCCGGCCGCGACGGTCCCGGGCACCGTGGAATCGCCCGGCCGGCCGCCGCTGCCGCCGCCCGGCCGGGGCTGGGGGGCCGACCCGCGGCGCGCGGGCGACCTGGGCCTGCTGCTCGACGCGGCGCTGCGGGCCGCCCGGTCGCCCGGCGGGCGGGGCGCCCCCCTGCGGGTGCGCGGCGACACCGTCGCCGGGAAGACCGTCGACGTGGTCGAGCTGCGCACGTCCCGAGGGCTGCTGCGCTACTGGATCGACCGGTCCGGCGCGCTGCGCCGCCTGGAGCTGCGCACCCGCACCGGCGCCTG
>NZ_WAAS01000560.1:0-672 GCF_008806585.1 Micromonospora sp. AMSO12t | reverse complement strand
AAACTCGTCGAACACACCCGACCCACCCGCGACCGCCACACCCCACCCCTCATCCAAACCGTCTTCACCACCATGGAAGGCACCGATCCGGCGCCGCTGCACACCGCCACGATGCGGCCACTGCCGATCGACGAGGGGGTCGCGAAGTTCGACCTGACCGTCCAGGTGCAGGTGGAGCCGGACGCCGTCCGGGTGCTCTTCGACTACGCCTGCGACCTGTACGAGCCCGCGACGATGGCCGAGCTGGCCGACAGCTACCGGGCCCTGGTCGCCGCCGTACTGGCCGAGCCGGACCGGCCGCTGTCCACCGTGGTCGCGGTCACGGCCGCCCAGCGGGAGCGGCTCGCCGACGCGTTGATCGCCAGCCCGGTTCCGGTCCCGCCCGGTGATCTGGGATGCGTGCCCCGGCTGGTGGCGGAGACGGCCCGACGCCAACCCGACGCGCTCGCCGTCGTCGACGGGGCGGGCGCGATCACCTACCGCGAACTCGACGAGCGGTCCAACCACCTCGCCCACCAACTCCTGCACCACGGCGCCCGACCCGACCACCCCATCGCCGTCAGCCTCCCACCGGGCACACCCGCCATCACCGCCATGCTCGCCGTCCTCAAAGCCGGCGCCGCCTACCTCCCCATCGACCCCACCGCACCCACCACACGCCGACACCACCTC
>NZ_WAAS01000559.1:0-673 GCF_008806585.1 Micromonospora sp. AMSO12t | reverse complement strand
TCAGCGGGTGAGCAGGGCGACGGTGAGTCCCGGGCGCGGCCAGACCCGCTCGACGGTGTAGCCGGCGCGCAGCGCGTCGCCCTTGGCGCCGGTGACGGTGGCCAGCGGATCGTCGCGACGGCCGGCCACGACCAGCCAGACCCGTTCCGCGCCGGCCAGGCACTCGGCCGGCCGGGTGCACTCGGCGGCCCACAGGTCCCCCCTGCGGGCCTGGTCCTGCGTCACCAGCACGTCGCGGGGCCGACGGTCGCCCAGGTGGTACGCGAGACCCAGGTCGAGGAAGAGCCAGCTCTGCCGGGGGGAGTAGACGACCGCGTCGCCCGGCCGCTGGCCGTCGGCGACGATCCGGGCCGCGCCCCGGTAGTCCATTGTCGCGCTGCGCGGCCACTCGTGGGTACGCCGTAGCGCCGCCTGGTCGGGCAGCCCGAGCAGCCCGGCCAGGGCGACGACGGCCAGCGCGGGCGGCAGCGGCACCGTCGCCAGCGCCGCGCCCGCGAGCAGGCAGGCGAAGGGCACCACGAAGACGAGGTACCGGGGCACCCAGAGCGGTACGACCAGCCCCGCGGCGAAGAGCAGCAGCACTGGCAGCAGCACGGCGAGCCCGGGCAGCAGGGCGCGCCGGCCCAGGCGTGCCGCGCCGAGCGCCGCGAGGCCCACCAGGACCCCGCCCACC
>NZ_WAAS01000558.1:0-424 GCF_008806585.1 Micromonospora sp. AMSO12t | reverse complement strand
CCTCGCGCAGGGTCAGGCCCCACCAGTGGAGCTGGTCGAGCAGGACGTCGGCGGCCCGCTCGCACCGGTCGGCCGTCGGGGGTGACGGCGCGCCGTCGAGCAGGTCGACACCGACGACGTCGCGCATGGTGACCGCGTGCAGTGCGGTGAAGACCGTCCGGAGCTGGTCGACCGCGTGCAGGCCGATGGAACCGCACCCGTACGACACGAAGCCGACCGGTTTGGCCTGCCACTCGTCGTACGCGTGGTCGATCGCCTGTTTCAACGAGCCCGGGAAGCTGTGGTTGTACTCGGGGGTGACCACGACGAACGCCTCCGCCCGCGCGATCTGCGCGACGAACGACCCGATCGCGGGAGTCGGCTCAGCCGGGCAGCTCGCGGGGAGGTCGTGGTCGGCGAGGTCGACGACCGTCACCGCCAACTC
>NZ_WAAS01000557.1:0-688 GCF_008806585.1 Micromonospora sp. AMSO12t | reverse complement strand
CGTACCGACATCCTGCGTAAGACCGCTCTGACCGCCGCCGGTGAAGGCGAGCCCGGCAGCGGTCAGAGCGGTCTTACGCAGGATGTCGGTACGCATGATGGCAGCACCTTTCGATCGGGGGTACGCGACACACACCGCGGGGGACGGGTGGCGTCGCGGGCTGAGGAAAGGTCGAACCAGGTACGCCCTCGACGAGGGGTGAGGCGCGTCCGGGGGATGTAACGACACGGGCCCGGCCGGCATTCCGACCGGCGACCCCGGCCATCCCGGAGGGCTCAGGTCTGGGGCCTGGGGTTACGCGCTCACGGTGGTTACAACGACCCGGCCCCCCGACCCATGCCCACCGCATCCGTGGCGTCGGCCACCATGAAACGCCACGAAACGGACGGATGATCTGATCGGCCCCGCCACCGACGCCGCCACGAACCGGACGCGCGCCCCAGACCGGCCGTCACTTCCGCCGAGCGCGCCGTGCGCCGGGCCGTCACCTGCCGGAGCTTCCGGAGCCCGCCCGGCACTCGCCGACGCTACCGACGACCGGACGCCTCAGTCGGGGACGCCGGCGTGGACGTCGGTCACGGCGGCGTTGACGGCGGGCGATCATGCAGGTGTGGTGTTGCGTAAAACGCCTGAATGGGTACTTACCCGGCACCACCACTGCATGATCGGCGCGGGCAGGGGGTGGCGA
>NZ_WAAS01000556.1:0-692 GCF_008806585.1 Micromonospora sp. AMSO12t | reverse complement strand
CGACCACCCCGGGCCTGGGCGGGCTGCCGACGACCGGCGCGGCGATCACCAGCTACGTGCTGATCGCGTTCCTGCTGGTCGGCGGCGGGGTGCTGCTCGTCGTACTCGGCCGTCGGCGGGCGGCATGACCGTCCGGGCCGCCCGCGCCGGACTGGTCGTCGCCCTCACCGCCGCCGGCACGATGGTCGCATCGGGCACCCCCGCGAGGGCCGCCGGATCGGCCGGCTACTGCCCGGACGCCTCCGGTGTGACCGTGGTGGTCGACTTCAACGAACTCGGCGGCGGGACCGTGGTGCGGTGCGCCCGGGGCGAGCAGTCCACCGGGCTGGCGGCGCTCAAGAACGCCGGGTTCCAGATGACCGGCACGCTGCGCTGGGGCGAGGGGTTCGTCTGCCGGATCGAGGGCAAGCCGTCGACGGCGTCCGAGAAGTGCGTCGACACGCCTCCCGCCAGCGCCTACTGGTCGTACTGGCATGCGACCAGCGGCGGCAGCTGGACGTACAGCGACAAGGGTGTGCTCAACCGCAAGCCGCCGGCCGGCAGCTTCGAGGGCTGGTCGTTCTCCCTCAACCGCAACGCCAACGACGCGCCCCGGCCGGGCGCCGCACCGAGGCGTCCCGCGCCACCGCCGCCACCACGCGCCGGGGTGCAGCGCCCGGGGCAGGCGCGTGGTGGCTGTGGGCGCTCGGCCT
>NZ_WAAS01000555.1:0-707 GCF_008806585.1 Micromonospora sp. AMSO12t | reverse complement strand
CCCACCCACCAGCGGGGGTACGGACACCAGCGCCGCCCGCTCCGGTGCCGTGCCCGTCTGCAGGACGGCCAGCACCACCAGCCCGGACAGGGTGAGCGCCGCCCCGCCCCGGCAGCGGGCCGCGCCGGTCCGCCGCTGCGGCCCGGTCAGCACCATGAGCACGGCGAGCGCGAGGCCGCCCAGGACCACGGCAACGGCGAACCGCACCGGCGGGTCGAGGGCGTCGCGGGGCAGCAGCAGCCAGCCGGCGAGGACCAGCCCCAGGCCGGCGGCGGTCGCGTCGACGGCCCCACGGAGCCGGACCCGGGCGGACGGGCGGGGTCGCCGCGCCGCCGGAGGCAGACCCGCGACGAACAACGCGGCGGAGGCGGCGAGCCCCGACACGACGACGGCGGAGCGTCGGCCCGGTTCGGCGAGCGGGAGCACGGCGGCGGTGAGCCCCGCCGTCACGACCGCGGCGTCGAGCAGCACGGCGACGCGTCGGGGCGGCGCCGCGCGCCGGCGGGCGGCGCGGGACCGGGTGGGGACCGGTGCGAGGGTCGGCGGCGGGACGGCGGTGAGCCGGGAGAGCCGCGCGCCGGCCAGGGCGCAGCTGGCCGCGCCGGCCAGCGCCACGACGGCCAGGGCGGGCACCCGACCGGCCGCGCCGGCGAGCAGGAGCAGCGCGACGGCGGCGAGGACGAGGGTGTCCGGCAGTGTGGGACGGG
>NZ_WAAS01000554.1:0-468 GCF_008806585.1 Micromonospora sp. AMSO12t | reverse complement strand
GTCTTGTCGGTGGTGAGCTGGGCCAGGGCGCAGCCACGCTGCCTCGCCTGGTCGACCGCCCAGGTGATCATCTGCCGGCCGACGCCGCGCCCGCGCAGGTCGGAGCGGACCCGGACCGCCTCGATCAGCTGCCGCTCCGCGCCGTGCCGGCCCAGGCCGGGGATGTAGGTGAGCTGCATGCAGCCGAGCAGCTCACCGTCCGCGTCGGCCACGATCAGCTGGTTGCGCGGGTCGGCGTCGATGTCGGCGAACGCCTTCTCGTACGCGGCGTCGACCTCCGTGAAGTCGCGGGTCCTGCCGAGCACGTCGTCGGCGAGCAGGGCGATCACGGCAGGCAGGTCGCCGCGGACGGCCTCACGGAAGATCACGTCACTCATGCCGCCAGCGTGGCACAGTGAGCGGGACCGATGGGCGGGCAGCGCTCGGGTACGGGGGGCAACATGACTGTCCATGGACGTCCTGCTGCTG
>NZ_WAAS01000553.1:0-729 GCF_008806585.1 Micromonospora sp. AMSO12t | reverse complement strand
CTGCCGGTCCGCCCGACCGGGACGCCCGGCGCGCGGCAGGTCGTCGACGCGTTCAAGGCCGCCGGGCTGAAGGTGCCGAACCCCCGGGACCGGTCGGTCGAGTGCGGCCCGGACGGGCTCGGCCTGGGCTGCTCCGAACTGGTCGCGACCGACGCCGTCACCGTGTACGTCTTCCCCGACGAGACCAGCGCCAGCGACATCGCCGAGACGTGGGGTGGCCAGTCGTTCCGGCGGGGCACGGTGGTGCTCAACTACCTGGAGGCGAAGACCCCCGCCGCCGATCGCGCCAGGTACGAGAAGGTCCTCACGGGCCTGCGCTGACGGCGCGGGTCAGCCGCGCAGGCGCAGGCCGCGCGGGGTGGCCCGGAAGCCGGCGGCGGTGAGGGCGTCGCGCAGCGGCGAGGAGCGCACCGCCTCGCCGTCGGCCCGCTCCACCGACATCGCGCCCAACGCGCCGGAGTGGACCGCGTCGGCGAGCGCCTTCCCGGCCGCCGTCAGCAGGTCGGTGTCGTCGGTGAAGGAGAGGATCGTCCGCCCGCCGCGTTCGACGTAGAGCACCAGGTCGCCGGCGACCAGCACCACCACGGCGCCGGCCTTGCGCCCCGCCCGGTGCCCGGTCGCCGGGGCCGCCCCGTCGCCCGAGTCGACCACCCGCTCCGGCCAGGACAGCGCCGCACCGTACGGGCTGGCCGGGTCGGTCGCGGCGCTGTCCTGGCCGGAGCGGGTGGT
>NZ_WAAS01000552.1:0-730 GCF_008806585.1 Micromonospora sp. AMSO12t | reverse complement strand
GGGGGCGTCCGGGCTGGTCGCGGGGGCGGCCTGCGCCACGGCACGGCGGCCCAGGCCCCGGTCGACGGCGACGAAGAGCAGGCCCAGCAGCCAGAACGCGGCGGCGAAGAAGACCGCGCTGACGGCCACCCCCGCGTAGCCCAGCTCGCCTGCGTCGATGAACGGGTACGGGTACCGGTCCACCACCAGCCCTCTCAGCAGCGCGAAGCCGAGGTATCCGAGGGGGAACGCCAACCACCAGGCCGCGTAGCGCGGGCGGAGCCGGCCCCGGCGGTCGAACAGCGCCCAGTCCGCCACGGCCAGCAGGGGCACGACGGTGTGCAGGAACTGGTTGCCCAGCGCCTCGCCGAGCGTACGGTCGGCCTGCGGCATCGCGAACGGGCTGGCCGGGTTGGCCAACACCAGGTGGTAGACCACGCCGGTGATGGTGATGTAGAGCGTGACCGCGCCCTTGAGCGCCGAGGGCGGCTCGGGCCGGTCCTGGCGGGCCAGCCAGGCGGCGTATCCGGCGAAGAGCCCGACGGCGAGGTTGCTCTGGATGGTGAAGTAGGGCAGCAGGCCGGTGAGCGTGGCGGAACCGAGCGCGGTGAGCACGATCCCGGCCAGCACGCTGATCACGATCGCCAGGCGGAAGACCACCGCCACGCGTCGACGCCGCAGACTCATCGGGGCAAGCTACCAGCCACCCGGAGCCGAGGTCACCGGCCGACGGCACGCGGGCCACGCCGCC
>NZ_WAAS01000551.1:0-737 GCF_008806585.1 Micromonospora sp. AMSO12t | reverse complement strand
GGTCCCGCGACTCGATGACGGTGCCCTCTATGACGATGGGCGTGAACCCGCGACGGGGGGCGGGTGGCCCGGAGACCGGTTCCGCGTCCGCCACCGGCTCCGGCCCGACCTGCTCGGGGGTGGTCTGCCGGCGCGGCAGCGCCTGGGTGAGGTCCTCGGCCGGCTGCGGTCGGTCTGCGCCGTACGCCGGTGATGGCGGGCCGGGATCCGAGGCGGGGGCCCGGAGGTCCCGGGTGGCGTCCTCGCCGGGCCCGCGCGGCGGCAGCACCTGCGTGGCCTCGCCTCCGGGCATCGCGAAGGCCCGGGTGGGCTCCCCGCCGGGCGCCGCGAAGGCATGGGTCGGTTCCGCGGTCGGCGACGTGAAGGCGTGGGTCGGCTCGCCGGCGGGCACCGTGAACGCGTGGGTCGGTTCCGCGGTCGGCGACGTGAAGGCGCGGGTCTCTTCCGCGGTCGGCCCAGTGAAGGCGTGGGTCGGCTCGCCGGCAGGCGTCGTGAAGGCGTGCGTCGGTTCCGCTCCGGCCGGGGCGCTCGGGATCGGGTGGGTCGCCTCCCCCGGTACCGGCTCCCCGAGCGGCCGGCGGCGGGGGAACGGCTGGCTGCCGGGTGCGAGGCGGGACGGCGGAACCGCCCGCTCGCCCGAGCGCAGCGCCTCCTGCCGGTGGGCGGCCGCGCGACCGGAGGCCGGCTCGAAGAACGACCGGTTCGGCCGCTCCGGGGCCTCCCCGGCCGGGCGACCG
>NZ_WAAS01000550.1:0-772 GCF_008806585.1 Micromonospora sp. AMSO12t | reverse complement strand
GGCGGGGCGCAGTCGGGTGACCTGCCAGGTGTGGACGCGGTGGCGGGTGACGAGGCCGACGCCGTAGCAGGGTTCGCCGTGTCCGTCGTCGTCGTGGGTGAGGGGGCGGAACTGTTCGCCGGGGGTGCCGACGACGGCGGCGGCGAAGCGGTGTTCGCTGGCGTCGAGGGCGCGGGCGGCGATGGCGGTGAGGTCGAGTTTGCCGCTGCGGCTCTGGTCGCGGTCGACTTCCTGTAGGGCGAGGACGTCGGCGTCGAGGGCGGTGACGGCGGCGGTGAGCCGGTCGGGGTCGACGAGTCCGTCGGCGAGGGATCGGCCGTGCAGCAGGTTGAAGGTGGCCAGGCGCACGCTTGCACCCTACGTGGCCGTGGGAGGGTTGCCGGGTGTTGAAGGTGTTGTTGTGCTCGGTGCTGTTGTTCGTGGCGTTGTCGGCGGTGGGTGTGTGGCTGCGTCGGGCGCGGGATCGGTGACCTGCGGTTCTGGTGAGGCTGGCCACAGGCGGCGTCGTGGGGTGGGTGGTGGTGGGCAGAATGGCGGCCCGTGGATGTGGATCCCCTGTCGTTGACGACCCTGCTCGCCGCGGCCGCGATGGCCGGTTGGATCGACGCCGTGGTGGGTGGTGGTGGTCTGCTGTTGTTGCCGGTGTTGATGGTGGCGGCGCCGGGGATGCCGGTGGCGTCGGCGTTGGCCACGAACAAGTTGACGGCGATCGCGGGTACGACGACGGCGGCGGTGACGTACGCGCGCCGCACGAAGATCGACTGGGCGGTGG
>NZ_WAAS01000549.1:0-775 GCF_008806585.1 Micromonospora sp. AMSO12t | reverse complement strand
CGCGCCGGCCCCGCCGGTCCTGCCGCGCCGGCCCCACCGGTCCTGCCGCGTCGGCCCTTGCGGTGGGCCGCGTCACCCCGCTGGTGGGGTGCGTCATACCGGTGGCCCGTGAGCCTGTCGAACCGGCTCCGAGCGGAGAGGATGGCCGGTATGACGATGACCCACGCGCTGCCGGTGACCGTCGCCGTCGCCCGGCGCACCGACCCCGCCCGGACCAGCGAGATGGTGGCCTGGATGCGGGCCGGCACGGCGCTGGCCGAGGCGTTCCCGGGGTTCCTCGGGTCCGGCTGGGTACGCAGCGCGCCCGGCTCCGGGGAGTGGCACATCATCTACCGCTTCGCCGACCACGACACGCTGCGCCGCTGGGAGGAGTCCCCGCAGCGGCACTGGTGGCTCTCCTCGGCGCAGGGCATCGTCGAGCACACGCGGGTCGAGCGGCGTACCGGCGTCGAGGGCTGGTTCGACCCGCCGCCGGAGCACGTGGCGCAGACCGTGCCGGTCAGCGCCGAGCCGACGGTCCCGCCGCCCTCCCCGCCGCGCTGGAAGCAGGCGGTGACGATCTGGCTGGCGTTCTTCCCGCTCAGCCTGACCGCGACGCTGCTCACCAGCCGTTTCCTCCCGGACGTGCCGCTGGCCGCCCGGGTGCTGATGATGACCCTCACGCTGACCCCGCTGATGACCTACCTGGTGCTGCCCCGGATCACCCGGACCCTGCACTGGTGGCTGCACGGCCAGCCCGCGCCCTGGCGCGCCGACCCCCGCCTGGCGCGCCAGG
>NZ_WAAS01000548.1:0-776 GCF_008806585.1 Micromonospora sp. AMSO12t | reverse complement strand
CCCACCGGCTGCACCCAGACCAACGGCACCGACGTGACGATCAGCGACAACGCCACGGTGGAGAGCACCATCACCATCGCGGGTTGCACCGGCACCGCCGGCTCCACCAGCACGGTCGCCGTGCAGATCGTGCACACCTACATCGGTGACCTCGCCGTCAGCCTCGTCGCTCCCGACGGCAGCGCCTACACCCTGCACAACCGCACCGGCGGCTCCGCCGACAACATCAACCAGACCTACACGGTCAACCTCTCCTCCGAGGTCGCCAACGGCACCTGGAAGCTGCGGGTCCAGGACGCGGGCGCCGGCGACACCGGCTACGTGAACAGTTGGACGCTCAACCTGGGCGGCTCCGGCACGACGAACTGCACCGGCAGCAACGCCAACAACGTCACCGTCAACGACAACGCGACGGTCACCAGCAGCATCGCGATCGCCGGCTGCACCGGTACCGCCTCGTCGACCAGCAAGGTCGCCGTGCAGATCGTGCACACCTACGTCGGTGACCTCGTCGTCAGCCTGGTCGCCCCCGACGGCAGCGCCTACACCCTGCACAACCGCACCGGCGGCTCCGCCGACAACATCAACCAGACCTACACGGTCAACCTCTCCACGGAGACCCGTAACGGCACCTGGAACCTGCGCGTCCAGGACGCCGCCTCCGGCGACACCGGCTACATCGACGGCTGGACCCTGACCCTCTAGGGACCGTCAGCTCCAGGCACGGCCGCACGAAGGGCCCCTCGCCACGCTCCGCCTGGCGAGGGGCCCTCTTC
>NZ_WAAS01000547.1:0-786 GCF_008806585.1 Micromonospora sp. AMSO12t | reverse complement strand
ATCCCCTTCGACAAACTCGTCGAACACACCCGACCCACCCGCGACCGCCACACCCCACCCCTCATCCAGACCGTCTTCACCGGCGGGAACGCCACGGGCATCGCCGACGAGCCCATGCCGTTGCACACCGCCACGATGCGGCCGGTGTCGATCGAGCCGGGAACCGCGAAGTTCGACCTCACGGTCCACGCGGAGGTGGGCACCGACACCGTCGACGTGTACTTCAGCTACGCCCGCGACCTGTACGAGCCCGGCACGATGGCCGACCTGGCCGACAGCTACCGCGCCCTCGTCGCCGCGGTGCTGGCCGATCCCGACCGGCGCCTGTCCAGCGTGGAGGTTGTCACCGACGACCAGCGCCGGCGGCTCGCGGCGGTGTCCACGGGGCGGCGGAGCGGGTCGGACCCGGCTCGTGTGACGCGGCCGGTCGGGGCCTACCCCGCTGACGGTACGGACGTCCAGGACACCGGGCCGGGCGGCATGGCCGGATGGTCGGACGGCGCTCCGGGGTGCGTGCCCCGGCTGGTGGCGGAGACGGCCCGACGCCAACCCGACGCGCTCGCCGTCGTCGACGGGGCAGGCGCGATCACCTACCGCGAACTCGACGAGCGGTCCAACCACCTCGCCCACCAACTCCTGCACCACGGCGCCCGACCCGACCACCCCATCGCCGTCAGCCTCCCACCCGGCACACCCGCCATCACCGCCATGCTCGCCGTCCTCAAAACCGGCGCCGCCTACCTCCCCATCGACCCCACCGCACCCACCACACGCCGACACCACCTC
>NZ_WAAS01000546.1:0-790 GCF_008806585.1 Micromonospora sp. AMSO12t | reverse complement strand
GGCGGGGAGACTCGGCGCGCGACGGCTCGTGCGGTCGTTGCGGCTCACCGGCCCAGGCCGGCGGCTGTTCCTCGCGGGACCGGCGACCGACGGGCTCGGGCTCCTCGCGGGCTCGGCGCCCCGCCGGCTCGGCGTCCTCCCGGGAGCGACGGCCCACCGGCTCGGCCTCCTCCCGGGACCAGGGCGGCGCCCACGCGGCACCCCAGCTCGGGCGGTTCCAGTTCGGGCCGGTCCAGTCCGGTTCGGTGCTCGGCGGCCACTCGGCGGCCGACTGTCGGGAACCGCCCGGTTCCGACCGGGACGACGGTTCCCGGTCGCCGCCCGGAACGTGCTGCGCACCGGCCGCCGGTTCGGCGACCGGGGACCGGTCGGCACCCGGGTCCGCGCCGAAGCCACGCCCCACCCGCTCGTGCCCCGCGGCGTGCGGCGCGCGGTCCCGGTCGAACCCGCCCGGCGCGCGCTCCTGCTCGAACCCGGGCGCCCTGTGGTCCCGGTCGGATCCGGCCGCCGTGCGGTCCCGGTCGAAACCGCCCGGCGCGCGGTCCTGGCCGGGGGCGCCCAGCGTCCGCTCCGCGTGGGGGCCGTCCGGGGCGCGGCCCTGGCCCGGCCCACCGGCGGCGCGGTCCTGGCCGAACTCCCCCGGTGCGCCGTCCGTGCCGGTGGCGACCGGATCGGCGTCCCGGTCGTCCCGGAAGGCGCGGTCCGCCCCCAACGCGCGGTCGACGCCGGCGAGCCGGTCGCCAACGGCCGCGCGGTCGCCGGCCGTCGCGCGCTCGCCCGTGGCGGGCGC
>NZ_WAAS01000545.1:0-793 GCF_008806585.1 Micromonospora sp. AMSO12t | reverse complement strand
GTGCCGTCGGGCCGGGCCACACCGATGGTCGGCCCGGTCGCCGGCCCGCCCGACGTGTCCTGACCGGTGGCCTGGGCCCGCGCCCGGGCGGCCGTCTCCACGCGTTCCAGCCGGGCCCGCGCACCCATGGTGCGGCCGGGCAGCCGGACGTCGCCCCGGGAGAGCTGGGCGACGAACCAGGCCGGCAGGTAACCCTCGATGGGCAGCCCGGGATTGACCGCCAGCCACCACTCGTGGTTGGGCCAGCTGTCGGACAGATCGGCGTACGAGATGCGCCGGACGGCACCGCCGTGCTCGCCGAGACAGGCGCGCACCGCCGCACCGGAGGTGAACGCCAGCACGTGGGTACGGCCACCTGTGCTCCAGGTGCCCCAGCCCACCGGTGCCGTCCCCGCGAGCGCCTCGGCGGAGACCGGCAGCAGCAGTTCGGTCCGGGCCAGGACGCGGAAGTAGAGCTGTTGGTCGTTGGCGCGTAGCGCGTCCCGCATCGCCGCTTCGGCGTCGGTGGCCGGCTCCCACTCGGTCACGGCCACCCCTCCTCCCGCGCACAGGCCATAGGTATCGCGTACAACCTACAAGGTAGAAGCAAGATCACAATCGCTGGCCGGCGGCGGTGCGCCCGGGGCCGCCACAAGCGCTAACATCCCGTTCCGGAGTCGACACGATACGGAGGCGGTCGATGTCCCGGTCCCCCTCACGCCCGCTCCTCGCCGCCCTCACGACGGCGTTGCTGACGGCCGTCCCGGCCGCCCCCACGATCGCCGGCCGCCCGGCCGGCACCGGGCCGGGGGCG
>NZ_WAAS01000544.1:0-795 GCF_008806585.1 Micromonospora sp. AMSO12t | reverse complement strand
CCGCCGCCCGCGGACGCCCCCACCCCGGAGCGGATCCTCGAGCAGGCGCCGTGCGCGTACCGGCTGACGGAGGAGCAGTACCACGGCGAGCGCACCGACGGCCCGACCGGCCAGCGCACCACCGTGGCCCAGCGGCTCGCCGCCCACGGCTGGAAGGTGATCAAGGTCGGCGACAGCTACCTGGTTCCGCTGTCCCAGCCGCAGCGGGGCCTGATCCCGCTGCTGCTCGACGAGCAGGCCGTGGAGGGCCTGGTCGCCGGCGAGCGGGTCGCCCCCACCCTGACCGGTACCCGCAACGGCCCGCTGGTCGTCTCCGGCGTCGCCTGCCTGGACGGGGCCACCGTCCGGGGTCCGATCCGGGTTCAGCCCGGCGCCGTGCTGATCGTCAACGGCAGCTCGATCAACGGTCCCGTCGATGCCACCGGCGCCGCCGGGTTCGTCGTGACCGACAGCAAGGTCAACGGCCCGGTGCGCGCCACCGGCACCCAGGGCCCGGTCGTGGTGGTCGGCAACACGCTGACCGGCCCGGTCGGCGTGGTCAACGGCAAGGACGTGGCCCCGCTGGTGGCCGGCAACACCGTCAACGGCCCGCTGGACTGCACCGGCAACTCCCCGGCACCGACGAACCTGGAGGTCGCCAACTCCGTGAGTGGTCCGAAGTTCGGCCAGTGCGTCCAGCTGTGACCTGCTGAGTCCCCCGCCGAGGTGCCGGCAGGTCGGCCCACCGCCGACCTGCCGGCACCTGCCGTACCGGTACTGGAGTGGAGAGACCGTGTCCCAGACCCTCATCCCCGG
>NZ_WAAS01000543.1:0-550 GCF_008806585.1 Micromonospora sp. AMSO12t | reverse complement strand
GGCCTGTGCCAGGCTCAGGGCATGGACGACAAGACGATCCTCAACCGGATCTCGGAACTGGTCGACGAGGAGCACCGGTTGCGCGCCGACGCGCAGGCCGGCGAGTCGGGCACGGACGACGACGCCCGCACCCGGCTGCGCGAGCTGGAGGAGTCCCTCGACCAGTGCTGGGACCTGCTGCGTCGGCGACGCGCCGCCCGGGAGACCCACGGCGACCCGGACGCCCAGGGGACGCGCCCCAAGCCGGCGGTCGAGCGCTACCTCCAGTGACCCGGGTCCCGGGTGGCCGGTGCCTGGCCACCCGGGACGTCGCGGTCAGCGGATCCCCGCCTCCCGCAGCAGCAGCGCGCTCAGCGCGGCCGGGTCGGCGTCCGCCGCGGGCAGGCCCCGGGCCGCGAACCAGGTGGCGACCACCCGCACGTCGCGGGCCAGGAACTCCGGCCCCTGCGGGTTGGCCACCACGTCGACCACCTGCGGCAGGTCGATGAGCACCAGCCGCCCCGCGTGCACCAGCAGGTTGTACGGCGACAGGTCGCCGTGTGCGAGGCCG
>NZ_WAAS01000542.1:0-807 GCF_008806585.1 Micromonospora sp. AMSO12t | reverse complement strand
TGGGTGAGCGTGGTGGCGGCTGGGGTGTTGCTAAAGGGTTCTTTATAAAGATAGCTTTAGGGTATGTCGTTGCCCGAGGTGAAACTCTCCGACCCCAAGGCCCTGCGCGGGTACGCACACCCGCTGCGGATGGCGCTGATCGGTCTGCTGCGCCAGCAGGGCCCGATGACTGCGACCCAGGCTGCCGAGCGGCTCGGCGAGAGCGTCCCGAACTGCTCGTTCCACCTCCGGCAGCTCGCCAAGTACGGGCTCGCCGAGCGGGCACCCGGCGCCGACGCCCGCGAGCGGCCCTGGCGGGCCACCGCCCTCAACACCTCCTGGGACGACGTCTCGGACGACCCGCAGACCCGCGCGGCCGTCGACGAACTGAGCGCCGTCCAGCTCGCCCTCTACGTCCGCAAGGCCGAGGAGTTCCTGGCCCGGCGCGCCGAGGAGTCGACGGCCTGGCGGGCGGTCACCGGCTTCGCCGACCGGCCGGTCTACGTCACCGTCGACGAGATGGCCGCGCTCAGGGCACGGATCGACGCCCTGGTCACCGAGTACGACGACCGGATCGCCGACCCGGCGAAGCGTCCGGCCGGCAGCCGGAAGGTCAGCCTCATCCGCCTGGCCCTCCTCGCCGATCCGCCACCCACCGATGCCCTCGCCGACGCCACCGGCCCTACCACCACCGCTGCCACCAATGACAGCCCGACCACCGCCAGCACCAACACGGCCGTCGCCGGAGCCAGCCCGACCACCGACCACGCCAACGCGGCCACCACCGGCGCCGCCGGCGGCGGGGACGGCGGCGGGGACGGTGACGGT
>NZ_WAAS01000541.1:0-808 GCF_008806585.1 Micromonospora sp. AMSO12t | reverse complement strand
GTAACGACCCGGGGCCGGCCACGATTCCGCCCCCACGATGCCCCCGGTCACACCCACGAACCGCACACCCGGCACCGTCACGCCAACCACCGACGACTCACCGGCTCAACCCGCCCCGGCAGCCACCACGAAACCGGACACCCGGTCACACCCGTGTCCACGGGTCACCGACTCCCTACTCACCCGGCTCACCTGGCTCACCATCCGGCTCACCAAGGGCTCATCGGGCTCATCCCGAGTGAACCGAGTGAACCGGGTGAACCGGGTGAACCGGGTGAACCGGGTGAACCGGGTGAACCGGGTGAACCGGGTGAACCGGGTGATCGGATGAGGCCGGATTACTCGGGTCACCTGGTCACTCCGGTCACCAGGGTCACTCGAGTCACCCGCTGCCCGCGAAGTCCAGATAGGCCACGGTATGGGTCACTCGGGTCACTCCGGTCACTCAGGTCACTCAGGTCACCCGGGTCACTCAGGTCACCCGGGTCACTCAGTCACTCGGGTCACTGGGGTCACCGGAGTCGCCTCGGACACCGGGTCACCGAGGCACCCGGTGGAGATCTTGGTACGAGAGTGCCCCTGGAGGGGCCGTTTCTTGCCAAGATCTCCGGCAGGAGCCCGGCGGACGGGCGCGAGAGTGGGCACCGACGGGGTGTGGCCCGCCGTGCCCGGCGCAGGGATCAAGCCTGACCGCCCGGAGCCGGGCACGGCGGGCCACACCCCCACCACGACGCACCACAACCACCCCGACGTACCCCAGATCAGCCCACGCACCGCAACCACCCGACGCACCGCAGCACCCGACGCA
>NZ_WAAS01000540.1:0-839 GCF_008806585.1 Micromonospora sp. AMSO12t | reverse complement strand
CCCACCCGACGCCACCGGGTGACCAGCGTCTGGATCCTGCTCTCCGGTGTCGCCCCCGAGCTCGACGAGTGGGCCCGGTTCTTCGCCCTCGGCGCCGGCAAGCGGGCCGCCGCCGAGGCCGGCATCCCACGGGTCGTGACCGCCCGGGAGGCCGACGACCTGCTGCGCTCCGCCGAGCAGTTCGTCACGGTCGTGGAGGCCGCGCTCGGCGTGGCCCACCAACCGGCACTCGACGGCCTCGCGGCCTGACCCGGGCACCCTGCCAGCCGACGGCGACCGGGTGCCCCGGCGCGGCACGCGCACGTCTGATCCGACAGCACGACGGGGGGTAGGTCCGATGGCGGGCCGGATGGTGGTCGGTTCCGCCGCACTGGCCGGTCTGGTGCGCCCGGCGAGCGCGCCGGACCCGGCGACCGGTCACCGGCTGTTGCCGGTGGCCCCCGAACTGACCGGGCTGCTGCCCAACCGGGGATTGCGACGGGGCAGCACGATTGCGGTGGCCACCGGCCAGCCCCGGCGCAGCGGCGGCACCTCGCTGGTCCTGGCGCTGCTCGCCGAGGCGTCCCGGGCCGGCTCGTGGTGCGCCGTGGTCGGGGTCCCGACGTTCGGGGCGGGCGCCGCCGCCGAGTTGGGCATCGCCCTGGACCGGCTCGCCCTGGTGCCCCACCCGGGCCCGGAGTGGGCCACCGTCATCGCCGCGTTGATCGACGGGGTGGACGTCGTGGTCGCCGCCGTGCCGACGACGGTCTCCGCCTCGGTCGCCAACCGGCTGGCCGCCCGGGCCCGGCAGCGCGGCAGCGTCCTCGTCCCGTACGGGCGGTGGGACGGCGCGGACGTGA
>NZ_WAAS01000539.1:0-893 GCF_008806585.1 Micromonospora sp. AMSO12t | reverse complement strand
GTGCCGTCCCCGGTCGCCTCGTCCGCAGTCGCCTCGTCGGCGGCCGGCTCGTCGGTCGGGCGTCGCTCGGCCAGGCGGGCCAGGGCCAACCCGGCCAGCGCCCGCCGGTGTGCCAGGTAGCGGCGGGTGATCATGTCGCGTTCCGGGTGGTCGGCCAGCCAGCCCGCGCCGGCCCGCAGCAGCTTGTCGACCTCGTCCGGGGCGACCCAGTAGTGCTTGGCGTCGTCCAGCACCGGCAGCAGGACGTAGAGGTGGTTGAGCGCGTCGGCGACGCGCAGCGTGCCGGTCAGCGTCAGGTCGACGTACCGGCTGTCCCCCCACTCCGGGTGCCGCTCGTCGAGCGGGATCGGGGCGGCGGTCACCGCCCAGCCGAGCGGGCCGAACATCCGGATCGCCACGTCCGCGCCGCCCCGGCAGCGCAGCACCGGCACCCGCACCTCCAGCGGGATCGGCGTACGGGCCAGCTCGGGGCGCTCGCGGGACTCGCCGCGCAGAGCCGAGCGGTACACCTTCGACAGTGCGGAGGAGAGCAGGCTGGACGCCGCGTAGGGCCGGTCGTTGACGTACCGCCCGAGGGTGAAGCTGTCCGGGGTCGGCGCCTGCTGCCGGCCACGGCCGCGCGCGCCGGCCAGCCGTAGCGGGTCGACGTCGAGCAGCAGGGCGGCGGTGCAACGCTGCTCGTCCGCCTCCGGGTAGAACACGTGCGCGGTGCCGACCGGCACGTCGAAGGCGTGCGCGCGGTCGGGGTGCTTGATCAGCAGGTGTCCGAGGTCGGTGGCCGGGCGGTGCGTGGTGGTCAGGGTGAGCAGCACGCGCCCATGGTGTCAGTCTCGTCGATCTTGCGTCGTCCCGTTTTTGGTTGCTCGTGGGTCGGTGGGTTCCGGGGGGGGTCG
>NZ_WAAS01000538.1:0-923 GCF_008806585.1 Micromonospora sp. AMSO12t | reverse complement strand
TGAACAGCGCCTCGGCGGGGCGGCCGACCATCAGCGTGATGATCCGCTGCCGGTCGGCGCGGTCCGGGCGCAGTGTGCCGGCCACCTCGCCGTTGCGCAGGACGGTGGCCCGGTCGGCGATGTGCTCGATCTCCTCGAGGCGGTGGGAGATGTAGACGACGGCCACGCCGCGCTCGCGCAGCGCGCGGATGGTGGACATCAGCCGCCGCACCTCGGCGTCGGCGAGCGCGGCGGTCGGTTCGTCCATGACGAGGACGCGGGCGTCGAGGGAGAGCGCCTTGGCGATCTCGACGAGCTGCTGCTCGCCGACGCGCAGCGAACCGACGGGCCGGCGCGGATCGATCCGGGCGCCGAGCGGGCCCAGCCAGTCCTGGGCGGCGCGGGCCATCGCCCGCCGGTCGAGCGTCCGCAGCCTGGTGCGCGGTTCCCGGCCGAGCACCAGGTTCTCGGCCACGGAGAGCGCCGGCACCAGGTCGAGTTCCTGGTGGATCGTGGCGATGCCGGCGGCCTGGGCGGCTGCCGGGCCGGCGAAGCGCACGGGCTGGCCGCCGATCGAGATCTCCCCGCCGTGGTCGGTGACGACGCCGGACAGGATGTTGATCAGGGTCGACTTCCCGGCCCCGTTCTCCCCCAGCAGGGCGTGGACCTCGCCGGCGCGCAGGGTGAGATCCACGCCGCGCAGGGCGTGGACGCCGCCGAAGCGCTTGGTGATGCCCGACATGGCGACGGTCACCTGGTCGCTCACGCGGGCCTCCGGGGAGATCGGAAATCGATTTCTGGCAACATAGACGGACGTCGAAGTGATGTCAACGCCCCCGGTGCGGGCCGGGCCGCCGCCCCGCCGCCCGACCCGCACCGGCGGCCCCTCAGGGCACCGCGTTGACCGCCGCGTGCACGGTCCCGCCGAACGCGGTGTCCCGTCC
>NZ_WAAS01000537.1:0-923 GCF_008806585.1 Micromonospora sp. AMSO12t | reverse complement strand
CAGCGCGAAGCGGGTCACCGCGTCCGGGTGGTCGGCGATCTTGTCGGCGAGCACGTCGAGCCGGTGCCGCCCGGCCCCGATCGGGGCGCAGATCGCCGCGTCGTACTCGCCGGTGGCGGCTCCGGCGGCGGCCGCGCCGTTGGAGAGCACGTCGACGACGACGGCGTCGGGCAGGTGCGCGCGCAGCCAGCCCCGGCACTGGGTGGACGCCTGCGGGTGGGCGGCGACGCTGCGCACGTGCGGGAGCGTCGTGCCGGGCCGCGCGGCGAGCACGAACTCGACCGGCAGGACCACCTCACGGGTGATCACCAGGGGTTCGCCCTCGGCGAGCTCGTCCAGGGTCACCCCGACCGCGCCGCCGATCGAGTTCTCCAGCGGCACCAGGGCCGCGTCCGCCTCCCCGGTCCGTACGCCCTCCAGCGCCTCGGGGACGCTGCGGGCCGGCGTGCGGCTGCCCCGCTCGGCGGCGGGGATGCTCTTCAACGCCTGCTCGGCGAAGGTGCCCTCCGGCCCGAGATAGACGAAGCGCGTAGGCGGTGTTCCCGGCATGGCGACAGCCTACGCACCCGGTACGCCGAGCGACCCGCCCTCGCAGACGCGCGTCCGGATGCCGGGCGGCCCGGCGGCGCGGACCTCGGCGGTGCAGACGTCGGTGCCGGCGGTGACCAGTCGCGGGGCGCCCGGCCGGCCCTGGGTGATCACCTGGAGCGTCTCGTGCCCGGTCACGTCGAGCACGGTGTAGTGCCACTCGCCGGCGCAGAGCGGCCCGGTCCGCACCCGGACCCGGACGCCGTTCGGCAGCACGCCACCCCGGCCCCGCACCAGGTCGACGATCCGCGCTCCCGAGGGGCCGTCCGGGCACGGGACCGCGACCAGGCCGGGGTCGACCGTGGGGGTGATCCCTCCGGCGCCGGGCAGGCCGG
>NZ_WAAS01000536.1:0-955 GCF_008806585.1 Micromonospora sp. AMSO12t | reverse complement strand
GGGCACGAGGTCGTGCTGCCGGTGGCCGCCGAGGTGACCGGCCCGGTCGACCGCCGACCGGCGGAGGAGCCCGCCCCGAGCACCGACGCACAGCCCCTCCCGGCCGCCGCGACGGAAGCCCTTCCCGCCGCCGACGCGGAGCCCGTCCCGGCCGCCGCCACCTCGGCGCCGACGAGCGTGACCCCGGCCGAGCCGGAAACCGCACCCGTCCCCACCGCCGTCGGTCCGGCCGAGCCCGCTGCCGAGCCCGCTGTCGTGGCCGCCTCCGCCGTCGAGCCGGAGCCAGCCCACGCACCCACCGAGCCGGAGCCGACCCGCGCCACGCCGATCGAGCCGGCCCCGGCCGCCGCCACCACGGTCGAGTCGGCCCCTGCCGCCGCCACCACGGACGAGCCGGAGTCGACGCCGGCCGAGCCGGTGGTCGTTCCGGCCGGACCGGTGGTCGTGCCGGCGCCGCGCGGCGAGGTGGACGCCCCGGTCGCGACCGACTCCGACGCCGCCGACGACTTCCGCCGGATCCAGGGCGTGGGCCCGAAGATGGCCGCGGCGTTGCAGGCGGCCGGCATCCGGACGTACCGGCAGCTGGCGGAGCTCGACGAGGCCGCCCTGCGGGAGACGATCCGGGCGGCCGGGCTGCGGGCCGCGCCGAGCCTGGCGACCTGGCCGCAGCAGGCGAAGGTGCTCGCCGGCGCCCCGCAGGAGGCGGCCGCCGCCCTGCCGACCCCGGTGGGCGGCGCGGACGCCTGACCGGCGTCGCCTGCCGCGTTCCCCGTCGGCGCCGGACGGCGGTACCCGAACGGATCGGGCACCGCCGCACGACCGATCCGCCGTCGCCGACATCGCGGCGCCCCGACCACGGGGCGCCGCGATGTCGGCGTTCGGGGCCGAAACACGAGGAGATGACGGCGCAAAGGCCCGCGCCGGCGCCGGCCAGCCGCCCGGCCCCGCACGCACG
>NZ_WAAS01000535.1:0-977 GCF_008806585.1 Micromonospora sp. AMSO12t | reverse complement strand
ACCGGATGCACCGGCTCGCAGGAGTCCCCCGCCGCGGCCGACCGCACCGGCGACGGCACACCGGTCGCGGTCACGGGACCGCTGTGCGACGCGCTGCCCTCGGGGACCGAGCCGGGTAGTCCGGGCTCGCTGGTGGACCGGTCCCCCGCCCAGGCCCTGACCTGGATTCCCGTGCTCACCACGTTCGAGGCGGCGGTGCGGGCCACCGGAATGACCGAGGAGCTGTCCGTCGCGGGCGGGCTCACCATCCTCGCCCCCACCGACGACGCCTTCCGGGCCAGGTTCTCCACCGCCAACCTGGACCAACTGCTGCTCAAGGACACCGCGACGCTGCGCGGGCTGCTGAGGGAGCACCTGGTCGCCGGGGCTCGCCCGGTCGCCGACCTGGCGTCCGCCGGCACCGTCACCACCCTGGCGGGTACCACCCTCGCCGTCGCCACGGCCGGGTCGGGCGTCCGGCTGGCCGACCGGGCCGAGACGATCTGCGCCGACTACCGGGCCGGCGGCGCCCGGATCCACGTCATCGACAAGGTGCTCGGCAACCTGCCGGAGACCGCCCACGAGGAGGACCACGCCCACTGAGCGGTGCCGCCCGACGGACGGCCGCCGACCCCGTACAAGGGGGTCGGCGGCCGTCGCCGTCCCAGGGGCGGTCGCCCCAGGTCCCGCCGCCTCCGCACCCGGTGGGCCGACGACCGGATTCCGCCCGACTGACACGAACCGGCACTTTCAGGTGTCCTCCGTCACCTTGGCCCCTTTCGAGATGCGGGATCGGTCGGGATGCCCTTTGCTTGTTCCCGGGGCGCGCCCGCGCGTCCCGGCCCGGCCATTCGGCCATCCCTCAGCACCGTTCCGCCGCCACCGCTGCCGGCGCGTCCCACCATGCACGGACGGAGATCGATTGTGACGACCCTGCGGGTCGACGAGCAGCCCACCAGCACCCCGGGCCGGGTCCACCGGCCCACCCTCACCTCCCG
>NZ_WAAS01000534.1:0-990 GCF_008806585.1 Micromonospora sp. AMSO12t | reverse complement strand
GGACGGCCTCACCTGGCCCGACCCCGACTCCAAGGCCCGGCTCGTGGTCGCCGCGGCCAGCGACGCCCAGTTGCGCGCCGTCGTGCGCCGGCTCGTCCGGCGGTACGCCCCCCCGCCCAGCCGCCGTCCCGACGATCTGCCCGGCAACCGGACGGTGCCGGACCTGCCGCCGATCGGCGTACTCCCGCTCGATCCGGCACGGGGCACGACGCACCGTGACCTGGCGGCGCAGCTCGGGCTGCCCCGCGACCCGGCGGCGGTGGCCGCCGCGGTGCTGGACGGCACGCCCCGCCGGCTCGACCTGCTGCGCAACGACGGCGGCTCGGTGACCCTGGACGGCGCGCTCCTCGGCGCCGCCGACGACAGCGGCCGGCCGCTGCACTGGCGCGGGCGGGTGGAGGTGGACGACGCCGTGCTCTCGAACGGCGACGATCCGCTGCTGGCCTGCGCGATCGGCAACGCGGGCGGGTACGCCCGGCTCGACGACGTGGCCCTGCTCGGCGACCCGGACCCGACGGACGGGCTGGTCGAGGTGGCGGTCGCCGTTCCCGTGGTGACCCGCTCGGCGTTGGGCAGGAAGCGGGTCCGGCTGGAGGTACGACGCGCCCGGGGGCGGGCCGTGGCCGTGCTGCCCCGCGAGGGGAAGGTCCCGTTCCTCGACGACGGGGCCGAGGGCGAGCTGAGCCGGAAGCGGTCCTGGTGGACCGAGCCGGGTGCCTGGGCGGTCTGGGCGGGCTGACCTCGGCGTCCCCGACGCGACCGACGCGGCCGGCCCGCGACGGCCGACCCGGCGCGGTCACTGGGCCTATCCTCGGCAGGAGGAATGGGGAGGAACCGTGGTGGACGAGAACGTCGACCGGGTCCACGGGCCCGGCCAGCAGCCGATGCCGGAGCGGGACATCGAACCACTCTGGCCGCCGGAGCAGATCGACGGCACCGACACACCGCCCTGGGCGTCGACTGCCGCGCCCGCGTCCCCCGTCCCGCCCC
>NZ_WAAS01000533.1:0-999 GCF_008806585.1 Micromonospora sp. AMSO12t | reverse complement strand
CGAGCGCGGCGCGAACACCGCCCCGCCGAGCACGTTGCGCCGGTAGAAGAAGACGTTCGGGTTGGCGAAGACGCCCTGCGCCTTCTTGTGGACGCACTCCTCGAACAGGTGCCGGGCCACCTCGACGCCGATCAGGTCACTCTCCCGCAGGGCCGGCTCCCGGTCGGCCAGCTCCAGGACGGCGCCCGCGCCGCAGCCGACGTCGACGATCCGCCCCGGTCGCACGTGCTCGCGCACCGCGTCCCACTTGCGCTGCGCGGCGTCGCTGAACGCCTCGGCGTACGTCCGGTAGTCGCGGGTGGTGGTCAGTCCGCCCTCGTCGCCGACCACCGGGTCGTTCACCACGGAGCGGACCAGGTCGTCGAGCCGGTAGCGGCGGTACACGTCGACGGTGGCCGGATGGGTGAGGTCCCGCCACGACGGGTCGTCGTCGGCCAGGCGCAGCAGGACGTCCCACGGCCGGACCGGTGTCGGCTCGACGTCGGCCTCCACCCCGGCGATCCGGAAACCGAGCCGTTCGTACATCGCGGCGACCTCCGGCGTCGAGCAGGCGACCACCGTGTCCGCCGGGGTCAGCTCCAACCCGGTGGACGCCGCGACGGTCTTCAGGGTCACCTCGGCGAACCTGTCGGTCGGTACGGTGTCGAACACCGGCACCACCACCGACCGGAGCCCGGCGAGCACGCTGAACCGTTCGATCGCCGCCTCCCGCCGGTGGTACGGGACCGGGTTGCGTCGGGTGTTCTCGTGGTTGGCCGAGGTGACCGCCCACACCACGGTCGCGCCGCCGACGTCGTCGCTCCCGGTCGCGCCGCCCGCGTCCTCGCTTCCGGTCGCGCCGTCACCGTCGGCGAGGGGGTCGTCGCCCTGCGCCGCGAGCTGGCGGAGGTACCCGGCCTGGAAGCGGGTCAACAGGTGGTGGCGGCCGGGAAAGAGCAGGAGCGGGGCATGGCACGTTCCTAGCCGATGCCCCGCGTGCGGTGCGCGGCAGGGGTGGGT
>NZ_WAAS01000532.1:0-1000 GCF_008806585.1 Micromonospora sp. AMSO12t | reverse complement strand
ACCGAGGGCGGCGCAGCGACCAACGCGGACGAGGTGCTGATGCGGGCCGGCGGCCGGTATGTCGAGCCGGGCGGCGAGTTCACCCGGGACCAGCGCTACATCGCCACCCGGATCACCGCCGACGCCCGCGACGGCTGGCCCGTGGAGCCCGGCCGGTACCGGCTGGCGGTCAGTCGCGCCTGCCCCTGGGCGAACCGGTTGATCATCGTCCGGCGGCTGCTCGGGTTGGAGGACGCGATCTCGCTGGCGGTGGCCGGCCCGACCCACGACAAGCGGAGCTGGACGTTCGACCTCGATCCGGGCGGGCGCGACCCGGTGCTCGGCATCGAGCGACTGGCCGAGGCGTACTTCGCCCGGTTCCCCGGCTACGAGCGGGGCATCACCGTGCCGGCGATCGTGGACGTGCCCACCGGGCAGGTGGTCACCAACGACTTCGGGCCGATGAGCCTCGACCTGTCCACCGAGTGGACGGCGCACCACCGCGAGGGGGCGCCCGACCTCTACCCGGAACGGCTGCGCGACGAGATCGACGAGGTGAGCACGCTGCTCTTCCGGGACGTCAACAACGGCGTCTACCGGTGCGGCTTCGCCGGCGACCAGGCGGCGTACGAGAAGGCGTACCACCGGCTGTTCGACCGGCTGGACTGGCTGGGCGAGCGGCTGGCCGGGCAGCGCTACCTGGTGGGGGACACCATCACCGAGGCGGACGTGCGGCTGTTCACCACGCTGGTCCGCTTCGACCCGGTCTACCACGGGCACTTCAAGTGCAACCGGAGCAAGCTGACCGAGATGCCGGTGCTCTGGGCGTACGCCCGGGACCTGTTCCAGACGCCGGGCTTCGGCGACACGGTCGACTTCGACCACATCAAGCGGCACTACTACGAGGTGCACCGCGACATCAACCCGACCGGGGTGGTGCCGCTCGGCCCCGACCTGGCGAACTGGCTGACCCCGCACGGCCGCGAGGCCCTCGGCGGCCGTCCCTTCGGCGACGGCACCC
>NZ_WAAS01000531.1:0-1035 GCF_008806585.1 Micromonospora sp. AMSO12t | reverse complement strand
GTATAAGCGACAGGGCCAGCAGCACCACGGCTACCACGGCCACTACAAGCGCAAGAAGCACAAGAGCTTCCTGGACGAGATGTTCGGCTGGCCGGGGTAGCCGCCCTGCTGGTGGGCGGGCTGTGCCGGGGCCGCGCCCTGCTGGCGACTCCAGTTGGCCTCCGCCTCGAACAGCTTCTCCAGCTCACCGCGATCGAGGAAGATCCCCCGGCATTCGCCGCACTGGTCGATGGTGACGCCGCTGCGCTCGTACTGGCGCATTTCTCCGTGACACTTGGGACAGGTCAGGCTCATCCTCCGACCGTACCCGGTCAGGTCACGCAGTCGCTGTCAGCGCTTCCGTGACTTCGGAGTCGGCGACCTCGTGGAAGTCCTCGTAGTAGGTGCTCACCGCCATGAACTCCGGCGGGTGCTGGGCGCAGACGACCTGGTCGGACTCGGCGGCCAGCATCTCGTACGCCTCCTGGGAGCCGACCGGGACGGCCACCACGACCCGGCGGGCGCCGAGGTGACGGGCGACCTGGACGGCGGCGCGGGCGGTGGCCCCCGTGGCCAGGCCGTCGTCGACGATCACGGCAGTGCGCCCGGTCAGGTCGAGCGGCGGCCGACCGGCGCGGTAGAGCCGTTCCCGCCGTTCCAACTCGGCCTCCTCGCGGCGGACGACCTCGGCGACGTCGTCCTCCGTGAGTCGACTGGCGACGACGTCGTTGAGGACCCGCACGCCGCCGGGGCCGAGCGCGCCGAAGGCCACCTCGGGCGCCCACGGCATGCCGAGTTTCCGGACGACCAGCACGTCGAGGGGTGCGCCGAGACGCTCGGCGACCACCCGGGCCACGGGCACGCCGCCGCGTACCAGCCCGAGGACGATGACGTCCGGTGCGCCGATGAGTGCGGTGAGCCGTTCGGCGAGCGTCCGGCCCGCCTCTTCGCGGTCGCGGTAGGTGGTCATGCCTCAGGTCTACGCCGTGTCGCCGGCCTCCGCCCGCCGGTTCGCGGAAACCGGGGGGTGCAGGGCGGGGGCCCACGCGAGGAGGG
>NZ_WAAS01000530.1:0-1044 GCF_008806585.1 Micromonospora sp. AMSO12t | reverse complement strand
TGCGGGTGTGCGGTCGGCCGGCAGGGTCAGGAGCCGAGGCCCGAGGCGCGCCACGCCACGTCGGCCAGCCGGTCCTGCCCGGCGGCGTTGGGATGGTACCAGTCCAGCGGGTTGACCAGCTCCAGGTCGAACCGCACGCGGTGCACCGCCCCGCCGTCGTGCCGGCAGCGCGAGCCGTACGCCTTGCAGGCGGCGGCGAGCTGGGCGTTGTAGTCGGCGATGCGCTCCCGCACGGCCGCCCGGCGGGCCCGGTCGAGCGGGTCCGTCGAGGTGGGGTTGGCCAGCAGCGCCGGGCAGACGCCCCGCTTCCAGGCCCGCACCGCCCGCGCGTCGGTGTGCCCGACCTCCCAGAGCCGGTGCAGGTTGGGCACGCTCACCACCAGCACCCTGGCCTTAGGTCGCCCCTGCCGCAGCACCCGCAGGCCGCGGTCCACCTCGGCGCGGAACTGCTTCACCGGGGTCATCGCCTCAATGCCGCCCCGGCACACGTCGTTGGCGCCGATCAGCACGGTGACGTGGTCGACGCGGTCGCGTACCGCCCGCTGGGCCTGCCCCTCCAGCGACGCCGCGCGGGCCCCGGGGCTGGCGTGGTTGTGGGCCTTGCCCCGGATCGCCGGGTTCCGGTCGAGCAGCCGCCGGTAGAGGCTGTCGACGCGCAGCCCGTCGCCGGTGGACCAGGAGTTGCGCTCGCACGAGACGAGCACCAGGCAGGAGCCGAAGCCGGTGCTGATCGAGTCGCCGAGGGCCGCGATGCCGCCGGGCGAGCCGGGCGACGGCGTCTCCCGTGGCGGGCGGGAACCGGGCTCCCCGCCGCCCTCGCAGGCGAGCGCGACCAGCGCCAACAGGCAGGCGGCCACGGTGACCCAGCGTCGAGGCATACCATCCCCAGTCCCGCAGCGGAGAGCGACAGCGCGGTAACTCTAAGCGCGGCCCCGGTGGGGCAACCCGCCGCTGTCGACAATGCGGCAGAGGGCTGTTCCCGCTCGGCTTCGCATGCTAGCGGATCGATACGTCAGGCGGGGCCAGCGTGGCGGGCGGGGCCAG
>NZ_WAAS01000529.1:0-1046 GCF_008806585.1 Micromonospora sp. AMSO12t | reverse complement strand
TTGGTGGGTGTCGATGGTGCTGGTGCTGGTGACGTAGGCGATGAGGTGGCGGCCGGTGGGGAGTGTGCGGGTGGTGACGAGGGCGGCTTCGATGTGGGGTTGTGTGCGTAGGGCGGTTTCGATTTCGCCGGGTTCGATGCGGTAGCCGTTGATGGCGATTTGTTCGTCGGTGCGGCCGAGGAATTCGAGGGTGCCGTCGGTGCGGAGGCGGCAGAGGTCGCCGGTGCGGTAGAGGCGGCTGCCGGGTGGTCCGTGCGGGTCGGGCAGGAACCGCTCCGCCGTCTGCCCGGGCTTGTTCAGGTAGCCGCGGCTGACCACGTCGCCGGCGACGCAGACCTCGCCGGGCGCCCCGGGCGGGACCAGTTGGAGGTCGGCGTCCAGCAGGTATATGCGGGCGCCGGCGATCGGGACGCCGAGGTCGGGCCGGTGGATCCCGTCCGGGCGCACCGGCCCGGCGGTGGCGACGACCGCGGCCTCGGTGGGCCCGTAGTGGTTGACCAGGGCGTAGGGGGTGCGCGCGGAGGGCCGGGTGGTGAGGGCGTCCCCGCCGGTGAAGATCGTCCGCAGCCGGCTGGTGGACGGGGTGGGCAGCCGGAGGACGGCCTCCGCGATCGGGGTCGGCAGGAACGTCCTCGTGACGTCCTCCCGGACCAGCCAGTCGTGCAGCGCGGCGGGGTCGAGGCGGTCGGCCGGGTCGGCGATGTGCAGGGTGGCGCCGCTGACCAGCGCGGGCCAGATCTCCCAGATCGCGGCGTCGAAGCCGAGGCTGGCCACCTGGCCGTGGCGTTGGCCGGGGCCGGTGGGGTGCGTGTCCAGGTGCCAGTGGACCAGGTTGGTCAGCGCCCGGTGGGGGACCATGACGCCCTTGGGGGTGCCCGTCGAGCCGGAGGTGTGGATGACGTACGCCAACTGCTCGGGGTGGATGTCGACCCGGGGTGCCGCCGGGGAGGCGGAGCGGTGCGGGGCGAGGGTGACGACGCCGGGGGGTGTGTCGGTGTCGTGGGGGTCTTGGGTGATGAGGATGGTGACGGCGGAGTTGGTGATGA
>NZ_WAAS01000528.1:0-1048 GCF_008806585.1 Micromonospora sp. AMSO12t | reverse complement strand
GGTTATCCACAGGGGGTTTCGTCGGTCTTCGGCTGGCGGGACAGTCGTTCGGTGTGGAGACGAGTCCGCTGGCGGTCGTACGGTTGATGGCTGGTGCGCGCGACGGCATCGTGACGTTGGCGCAGGCGCGTGCGGCCGGGCTCTCGGTGCACGAGGTACATCGGCTCTGTCGATCCGGTCGCTGGCGTGCGGTGATCCGTGGTGGCTACCTCGTCGATGCCGACCGCTATGACGGCATCCCGCGACGGGCGCGGATCAGGGCGGCTGTCGCATCCTTCGGTACGCGTGCCGCCGCCGTCCTGACAACGGCCGCCGAGCTGCACGGCATCGCGGGCCCCCGGGCGACTGAGGTGATCCACCTGTCGATGCCTGGTCCGGTCGCGAAGCCCGCCCGACTGGCCAGTCCCGACGTGGTGGTGCACCAGTTGACGGTCGCGCCGGGGCAACTGGTCCGGGTCGACGGCATCCCCGTCACCTCACCGTTGCGGACCGTCGCCGACCTGGTCCTCCGGGAAGACCGCTACGCGGCGGTCTGCGTGCTGGACTCCGCGCTGAACCGTGGGCTCGTCACCGACGATGATCTGCTCGCCGTACCGCGGATGATCAGACGCCGGCGCGGCGCGGTGGCGGCGCGCTCCCGCCTGGCGGAGGCGGACGGTCGGGCGCAGTCCCCGCTGGAGACCCGGACGAGGTTGCGTTGCGTCGACGGCCGGGTGTCACCGGACGCCCTCCAGCTCGAGGTGCGCGACGACGACGGGTACCTGCTCGGGATCGGGGATCTCGGGTGGCGGGGCCCGAGGGTGATCGCCGAAGCCGACGGACGGGGCCCGCACGGCACCCCCGAGGCCGTCCACGCCGACCGCCGCCGGCAGAACCGTCTGGTCAACGCCGGCTGGACGGTGCTGCGCTTCACCTGGGCCGACACCCTGGACCCCGCCTACATCCCCCACACCGTCCGCCAGGCCATCGCCGCCGCCCGGCTCCGTTGATCATGAAGTTGTTGCCGTCCGCGTCGGCGTGTCGCGACAACAACTTCATGATCAACGGG
>NZ_WAAS01000527.1:0-1061 GCF_008806585.1 Micromonospora sp. AMSO12t | reverse complement strand
CGCCGACGGGCAGCGGGTTGTCGTGCTCGTCGACGATGCGCACCTCGAAGGAATCGTTGATCTTGCCGGCGGCCCCGGCGCGGTAGCCCCCGGGCGGGGTGAGCGTGATCAGGCTGGCCTCGGTCAGGCCGTACGCGCCCGAGCCGACCCGCTCGACGCCGAACCGCTCGGTCCAACGGGCGGCGAGGTCGGCGGTGACCGGCGAGCCGGACACGACGCGCAGCTGGCCGAAGGCCTTGCGGGCGGCCTCGGACTCGGGGGCACCGACGATCATCGGCAGCATCGAGCCCATGAGCGCGGCCATCGTCGCGCGGGAGCGCAGGATCTCGTCCCAGAAGCCACTGACCGAGAAGCGCCGCGCGACGTCCATGGCCGAGCCGAGCTGGAGCGAGCCCATGACGTGCCCGACGGCGGCCATGTGGAACAGCGGCATCGCCGACCAGAGGACGTCACCGGAGTGGCGCTCGAGGTTCTCGCGCATCTGGCGGGCCATGTTCGCCACGTAGCCGTGGCTGACCAGGCACGCCTTGGACGGTCCGGTCGTGCCGGCCGTGTAGATGAGGTGGCTGGTGGCGTACGCGTCGAGGTCCGGGGTGGTCGTCACCGCCGAGCCCTCGGCGACGGCGGTGTCGAAGTCGACGACCTCGGCGGCCCAGGCGGGCACCGGGCCGGAGGAGGGCCGGCCGGCCACGGGGGCGCCGACGAGGACCGGCGCCCGTAGCCCCGTGCCGACGAGGGCGTCGTCGAGGACGGGCACGAACTCGTCCTCGACGATCATCGCGACCGGGTCGGCGTCGAGCACCTGGTGGGCCAGTACGGGGCCGCGGTTGCTCGTGTTGAGCGGGACGACGAAACCGCCGCAGAGCGTCGTCGCCCACCAGGCGAGCAGGGCCAGGCGGCCGTTGCGGGCGAGGACGACGACCCGGTCGCCGGGAGCGACGCGGTCGGCGAGGAACCCGGCGAGGCGACGCGACGCGGCATCGAGCTCAGCCACGGTGAACGGGGTGCCGGCGAGGGTGAGTGCGAGGTCCGGCTGTTCGTCGAGCAGGCGGGACAGGGCG
>NZ_WAAS01000526.1:0-1071 GCF_008806585.1 Micromonospora sp. AMSO12t | reverse complement strand
ACCCGGCTGACCATCCTCGTTGAGCGGGCCGCCTCGACGCTGGCCCTGGGCCGGCTCATCCGGCGCGACGCCGAGGGCCTGGAGCGGCAGATCCACCGTACGCTGCTCACCGCCCTGCTTGACCACTCGCTGCCGGTGGACGAGGTCGCCCTGCGGGCCCGGGCGCTCGGCGTGCTGCTGGAGCGCCGGCACCTGGTCGGGGTGGTGGTCCGGCACCGGGCCGACGACCCGGCGGGGGAGGGCGGCCCGGCCCCGGACCAGGGGCAGCCGGGCGGTCCGGAGGCCGGTCCTGCTCGGCTGCGTGATCTCGCCGAGGCGGTCGGGCAGGCGTTGCACGAGGCGAAGCTGACCGGGCTTTCCAGCGCCATCGACGACCATGCCGTCGGCGTGCTGCTCGCCCTGCCGGAGCCGGCGGCCGAGGAGCGGTCGCTGGCCGCGTTCGCCACCGCGCTGCACCGCACCCGCCCGGACGCCCCCGCCCGCTCGGACGGCCATGCCCGCCCGGACTCGCTCGTTCGCCCGGAGGGTCATCCTCGCCCGGGCGGCTCGGCTCGTCCCGACGGCCAGGCCCGCCCGGGCGGCCCCGTCCGTGGTGACGGACCGGCCCGGTCCCACGGGCGGACGAACGGCGTGGCCCGGCCGGCAGGCGGCGGACTGCTCGTCGCGGCCGGTTCTGGCGTGCCCAGCCTGCGGGAGGCGCGCCGGTCGCTGGTCGAGGCCCGGCAGATCGCCGACGCCGCCCGGCGGGACCGGCGGGACCTGCCGGTCTTCCGGCTGCCGCACGTCGGGCTGGCGGGGCTGCTGCACCTGCTGCGCGACGAGCCCCGGTTGCAGACCTTCGTCGAGCGGGAACTTGGCGCACTGCTGACCCACGACGCGCAGCACCCGCGGGAACAGCTGCTGGGCACCCTGCGGGCGTACCTGGAGCAGGGCCGCAACAAGTCGGCGGCGGCCGGGGCGGCACACCTGTCCCGACCGGCCTTCTACGAGCGCCTGGCCCGGATCCGCCGCGTCCTGGACGTGGACCTCGACTCGGTCGAGGCCTGCCTCTCCCTGCACGTGGCCCTGCTG
>NZ_WAAS01000525.1:0-1076 GCF_008806585.1 Micromonospora sp. AMSO12t | reverse complement strand
GCCAACAGCACCGCGGCCGGCTGCACGCGCGAGACCAGCTCGGCCACCACGGTCGCCTTCGGGGCCACCAGGTAGCCGTCGATCTCCTCGCTCTCGGCCGCGTAGATCTTCTCCGCGCCGTACTCACCCAACTTGGCGCTCAACGCCTCCGCGGCACCGGGGCCACCGAGCACGACCGCGCTCGCCGTGCCCAGCTCGCGGGCGAGGGTGAGCATCTCCAGGGTGACCTTCTTGACGCCGAACTCCCGAGTGGCTTCGACGACGACCAGAACCTCAGACATGACCCCAACCCCTCACACGAACTTCTCGGTGGCGAGGAACTCGACCAGCTTCACGCCGCCGTCGCCCTCGTCGGTGACCTTCGCCCCACCGGAACGCGGCGGACGCTTGGTGTGCTCCAGCACGGCGCTGGTCGCGCCCTCGAAACCCACCTCGGCCGCAGCGACGCCGAGGTCACCCAGGGAGAGCGTCTGCACCGGCTTCTTCTTCGCCGCCATGATGCCCTTGAACGACGGATACCGCGGCTCGTTGATGGTGTCCCACACCGACACCACGGCGGGCGTCGAGGCGGTGACCACCTCGTAGCCCTCCTCGGTCTGCCGCTCCACCGTCAACGTCGCACCGTCCACGGTGAGCTTGCGGGCACCCGTCAGCGCCGCGATGCCCAACCGCTCGGCGAGCATGTGCGGCAGGACCTGCACCCGGCCGTCGGTCGACTCGCTGCCACACAACACCAGATCGGCGTTCAACTGACCGAGCGCGGCAGCGAGGACCTTCGACGTGGCCACGGCGCAGGACCCGTGCAGGGCGTCGTCCACCACGTGCACCGCCTTGTCCGGACCCATGGACAGCGCCTTACGGATCGACTCGGTCGCCCGGTCCGGACCCATCGTCAGAACCGTCACCTCGCCCCCGTGCGCCTCCTTGATCTTCAACGCCTCCTCGATGGCGTACTCGTCCATCTCGTTGATCACGTTGTTCGCCGAACCGCGGTCGACGGTGTTGTCGTCAGCACGCAGGCTGCGGTCCGCGCCCGAATCGGGCACCTGCTTGACGAGTACGACGATGTTCATCGC
>NZ_WAAS01000524.1:0-1081 GCF_008806585.1 Micromonospora sp. AMSO12t | reverse complement strand
GAGCAAGCGCCGGAGCAGTGGTGGGACTGGTGGGATACCAAGTAGGCACAGGGGCCTTCCTCTACCCGCTGGTCCTCGACACTCGTCCTGGCGGCACGGAACTGGGGGTCGAACGGTCGACGCCGGGCACGTCCTCGGCCGTCTATGGTCGATCAGTCCACGTTCCCGGAGGTAGCGCCATGGCCGAAGCCCCGCTCGCTTCGTATCGCCGTGCGGCGCTATTCGTCGACTTCGAGAACGTGTACATCGGTTTGCGCAACTCAAGCCCCGACGCGGCTACGGCGTTTGCCACTGACCCGGGGCGCTGGGTGCGGTGGATGGAGCAGGATCTGGGCCCATTCCGGGTCGACGACGACGAAGTCCCGCGGGTGCTGCTACGTCGGATCTGCTACCTGGAGCCGAGCCATTCCGGCAAGTTCCGTTCATACTTCACTCGGGCGGGGTTCCGGGTCGTGGACTGCCCGTCGCTGACGAGCATGGGTAAGAACAGTGCCGACATCCACATGGTGCTCGACATCCTCGACACCCTTACTCACCCGACCCGGTTCGACGACTTCGTTGTCCTGTCGACCGACGCAGACTTCACCCCGGTGTTCATGCGGCTGCGGGAGCACGACAGGACCTCGGCGATGCTGGTGAGCGGGCCGACCGCCGCCGCGCTGCAGTCGGTGTGCGACTTCGCGATTCCGGACATCATGTTCATCGAAGAAGCCTTGGGCCTGAGCCCGTCGCAAGCCGGAGTGGACCAGGTCCGCACTCCCGTGCCGCAGCCACGCGCGACTGCTGCTGCGTCGATCGACCGTGACAGCAACAGCGTGCGGAACCGCCTCGAGGCGGCGGTGCGGCAGCTTGTGGCACAGTCGACGACACCGGTCGACCTCGCCTCCGCAGCACACTACGTCCGCAAGACCGTGGGACGGGAGGCGACGACGAACTGGGCCGGGGCGGGCGGGTTCAAGCAGTTCGTCGCGGCGATCCAGAGCGACACTCTGGTGCTGGAGCCGCGCCACCCCGGCTGGCTGCTCGACCCGGCCAGGCATGAGCTGGTCCAGCCCGCGAGCGCGCCGGAGATCGCCGAACG
>NZ_WAAS01000523.1:0-1089 GCF_008806585.1 Micromonospora sp. AMSO12t | reverse complement strand
GACAGGGCCCCGCGGCGGGTCCTCCGCCGGCCGGCGCCCCGTTCGTTCAAGGGAGCACGGCGAGGCCCCGCCGGGTGTGGCGGGGCCTCACGTGGGAACGGGATCAGGCGGTGGGGAAGTTGTCCGGCGTACGGATGCGGTCCCGGATCAGGGCGCCCGACTCGGTGAGCACGCCCGGGCCGGTGTAGGTGCCCCCGGCACAGGTGCCCGGCCGCAGCGCGGCGCTGCCCTCGGCCTTGTCCGAGTAGGTCCAGTTCGCGTAGCTGATCTTCAGGCGGTCCAACAGGTCGAGCCAGGCGTTGCTGCTGGCGGCGTCGACCCCACCGTCACCGGTGTAGTCCACCGTGCCGAACTCGGTGACGAACAGCGGCAACCGGGCGGCGGCCCGCTCCACCTCGGCCCGGTAGTTGTCCCGGTGGGACGCGGCGTAGAAGTGGAACGTGTACATCACGTTGGTCGCGTTCACCGGGTTGTTGATGACCTCGTTGGCGTTGGAGCCGTCGGAGACGCCCAGCGAGGACCAGCCGCGGGTGCCGACCACGACCACCGCGTCCGGGTCGTTGGCGCGGATCACCGGAATGACCTGCTCGGCATAGCTCTTGATGGTCGCCCAGCTGACGCCGTTGGGTTCGTTGGCGATCTCGTAGATGACGTTCTTCTTGGCGGCGTTGCGGGCGGAGACGGCGGCGAAGAAGGTCTTGGCCCGGGCGAGGTTGTGCATCGGGTCGCCCGGCGTCAGGGTGTGGAAATCGATCAGCGCGTACATGCCGCGCTGCTCGGCCTCGTCGACCAGGGTGTTGACCCGGTTGGTGAAGCCGGCCGGGTCGGTCTCGTAGCCGTCCTCCTGGACGTACATGGCGATCCGCAGCAGGTCGGCCCGCCAGTCGTCGGCGAGCGCGTCGAGCGAGGCGTCGTTGAGGCAGTTGGCGAACCACTGGATGCCGTGGGTGCTCATGCCGCGCAACTGGATCGGCTTGCCGTACTGGTTGCACAGGTTGGCCCCGCACACCCGTAGCTGGCCGTTGATCGCGACCGGCGTCTGACCGCCCGGCGGCGGGGTCGTCGGCGGCGGGCGCGATCAACGGCCAG
>NZ_WAAS01000522.1:0-1091 GCF_008806585.1 Micromonospora sp. AMSO12t | reverse complement strand
GCCGCCGTTGAGCGGGATGAGGTACTTGAACTCGCCCAGCACGCTGAGGGCGCCACCCTGGCCAGCCTGGCCGGCCCGGACTGACGCGCGCGCGGTCTTAGAGGTGTTGCTCGCCACGGAGGTACTCCTTGCAAGACGTACGGGAGGACGGAACGTCCGGGGGCTGTGCGGACGACACCCTGGTGGGTGGGCCCGCGGAAGATGTGCGCGGCACAGGCCGCCGATGGAACTGTACACGACCGCGGTCCCTGGCTGGTCACCGCGTCGTGAGGGGTCAACCGGGGTGCCCGTCCGACTATTCCGACCCGCGAATTTTCCGATTCCCTGGCGCATCATCCGTCACACCAGTCATCATGTGTTCCAGCAACCACTCGGGTGGTCGAGGTCGTAGGGGAAGACGCACCTCGCTCTCCGGGAGGTCACCGTGCCAACGCGTGGCGTCGTATACGTCCACTCGACCCCGCTCGCCGTGTGCTCACACGTCGAGTGGGCGATCGCGCGCGTCCTCGCCGCGCCGGTCAACCTGCAGTGGACGGCTCAGCCCGTCGACCCCGGCGCACGCCGGGCCGAGTGCGGGTGGACCGGTCGTCCGGGGACGGGCGCCGAGCTGGCTGCTGCCCTCCGGCAGTGGCCCATGATCCGTTTCGAGGTCACCGAGGAACCGAGCCCCGGCGCCGACGGCGAGCGCTTCATGTACGTGCCCGGACGCGGCCTGTTCCGGGCGAGCGTCGGCGCGGCCGGCGACATCCAGCTCGGCGAGGACCGCCTGCGCAGCATCATGGCGGGCGCGCGGGCCCCCGAGGCCCTCGCGCACGCCCTCGACAAGGCGCTCGGCACGGCGTGGGACGCCGAGCTGGAGCCCTACCGGTACGCCGGCGACGGCGCGCCGGTGACCCTGCTCACCCGCGTCGGCTGACGCCGGGGCCCGGACCGGGGCCGACTCATCCTGGCGGGTGAAGGTCAAGTTGCCCCGATAAGGGGTGAACTGGTGGGATGGGCCGCGTGTCGACTACCCCGCGACGTGCCGGCGTCGCGTTCGCCGCTCTGACCGCACTGCTCGTCTCCGGGTGCTCCGGGCCGGCGGACCGCCG
>NZ_WAAS01000521.1:0-1092 GCF_008806585.1 Micromonospora sp. AMSO12t | reverse complement strand
GCCCGCGACGACCGGGCGGGGCGCGGGGCCGGCGCGCAGCGCCTCCAGCGCCGCGATGGCCACGCCCCGGGCGCCGGCCATGTCCCGCTCGGGCACCAGGGCGAAGGTGGCCGACGCGGCCTGCTCCTCCCGCAGCACCGTGTGCTCCCGCACCGTCGCGAGGAACCAGTCCCGGAACTCCGGGGCCGCCTCCACCACCCCGCCCCCGACGAAGTACGCATGCGGATCGGTGAAGTTGGCCGCCACGGTGAAGAGTCGACCCAGCGCCATCGCCTGTTGGGTGAACACCTCCCGGGCCAACGCGTCGCCGCGCTCGCCGTAGCCCCGGACCAGCTTCGCCGCCCGCTCCGGCGGCTCGGCGGCCAGCGGATGGTCCGGAAAGCGTCCCAGCCAGTACGGCAGCAGGTTCCGCCCGATGGCGGTCAGCGAGGCGACGCTCTCGGCGTCCCCGGCGAAGCCGCAGGCGCACGTGGGCACCGGCTGGTCCGGCGCGAGCAGCCCGGTCAGCGGAATGTGCACGTGTCCCAGTTCGCCGGCCATCCCGGCCGCCCCGGCGACCACCCGGCCCGCCTCGACCACACCGCCGCCCAGCCCCGTGCCGACGATGGCCGACACCGACGAGCGGCGCATCGCCTCCGCGCCGAAGTGCGCGTGGTGGGCGTAGAGCGCGGCGGCGTTGCCGTCGTTGTGGTAGAGCACCGGCAGGCCGAGCCGCCGTTCCAGGGCCGTCCGCACGTCGTAGCCGCGCCAGGCCGGCTGGGAGAAGTTGGTCGACCCGCGCGAGGAGATCACCCCGGTGGCGCTCGCCGGCCCCGGCGTGTCCAGCCCGACCGCGCGCACCGCCGTGCGGGGCACCCCGGTCAGCGCCAGCACCCCGTCGAACGCGCGGGCCAGCGCCTCGATCGCCGCCGCAGGGCCGGCGCGCACCTCGCTCGGGTTCTCCACCAGGCCGTCCACCAGGAACCGGCCGTCCACGGTGAGCACCGTGGCGTTGTTGCTGGTCCCCCCGTTGTCCAGCCCGACGACCACCGGCACGTCCGCACCACCCACGACAACCCGCCTTCCGCCGCCACGCCTGCCGTGAGGCTAGTT
>NZ_WAAS01000520.1:0-1098 GCF_008806585.1 Micromonospora sp. AMSO12t | reverse complement strand
CGCACGACGCCCGGGCGGCCGGTGCCCCCGGCTCGTCGGGCCGGGGGCCGGGCCGGTCGGGTTCGGGGGTGTCCGCGCTCACCCGGTGATCCTCTCAGGCCCGTGGGCGCCGTGGGCGGTCGGTGGCGGCACACCCGCTCACCGGGCGAACGGCTCCAGCATCACCGAGGCGGCCTTGAGCCACGCCTGCCGGGTCTCCTGCTGGAGCTGGTGGTACTCGATCGAGGAGCCGGTCTCCAGCGCCGGGTCGTACGGCACCACGGCGACGGCCCGGGTACGGGTGGCGAAGTGCCGCTCCAGGTCGTCCTGCAACGGCGAGCGGCCCGGGGTGGGGCAGGAGATCAGGGTGACCGCGTTGTCGGCCAGCTCCCCCATCCCGACCTCGTGCAGCAGGTCCAGCATCCAGTCGGCGCTGAACGCGGCGTCCTCGCGGGGCACGGTGGTCACCACGAGCTGGTCCGCCGCCTGCATGACGGTGCGCCAGTTGGCGCTCTCCACGTTGTTGCCCGTGTCCACGCAGACCACGTCGTGGGTGCGCCGCAGCAACTCCAGCACCCGCCGGACGGTGAACTGGTCGAGGCGCTGGGCGAAGCGGGGGCTCTCCTCGCCGGCCAGCACGTCGTACGAGCCGTCGGAGGCGTGCCGCAGGTAGTCGTCCAGGTGCGCCAGCAGCTCGGGGCCCTCCTTGATCTCGACGTGCGCGAGATCGCCGACCAGGTGCCGGATGGTGCGGGCGTGCCGGGCGCTGCCGGCGCGCAGCCCGAGCGTGCCGCGCAGCTCGTTGTCGTCCCAGGCCAGCACGCCCCGCCCGCGTACGCTGCCGACGGTCGCCGCGGCCAGCACGGTGGCGGTGGTCTTGTGCACCCCGCCCTTCGGGTTGGCGAACGCGAGCACCCGGGGGGTGCCCAGGTCGCGGCGGAGCACCCCGACGGCGCGCTCCACCTCGTTCTCCGTGCCGCGTGGGCGCCACTCGACGCGCGCCGGGTAGCCCCGCTCGGCGGGCGGCGGCGCGAGTGGCGGTGCGGTGGGCGGTGGAGCGGCGACCGGCGGTACAACGGGCGGCGGCGCGGCGGGCGGCGGTACCGCCGGCGGTGGCAC
>NZ_WAAS01000519.1:0-1109 GCF_008806585.1 Micromonospora sp. AMSO12t | reverse complement strand
CGCCGCCGCCGCTCGGCCCGGCGGCGCGTCCGAAGCCCCCGTCCCGGCCCGGCGGCCGACCGGTACCGCCGCCCTCGTCCCCGAGGCCTTCGGCGCCCTCGTCCCCGAGGCCTTCGGCGTCGCCGAGCCCGTCGCCGAAGCCCTCGCCGAGCCCCAGCCCGAGCCCGGCACCCACGCCGACCGGCGAGCCGACGTCGGTGGAGCCGACGAGCACCCTCTCGCTACCGCCGCCCGAGCCCACGGCGTCCCCGGCGCCCAGCGCGTCCCCGGCACCCGACGACCCGACCGCCAGCGCGACCGTCGACCCCGACCCGACCACCGGCGATCCCGGCGGGACCGGGCACCGGGACGGCCGGCCGCGGGTACGGTGACGGTCGACGGCAGGTGATCCACGGCAGGGCCCCGGCCCGGTCGGAGCGCCGGGGTACGGACGGGAACGGTTCCGGGCAACGGCCCGGGGTGGACGCAGAGGCGGGGCGCTGAGCGGGACGGGTGGTTCGGACGCGGAACCCCACAGCCGTCCGGCCGCCCCGCCACCACCCGGCCGGACCCTCCGGCTCGCCCGGTTCGTGACCGAGCTGACCGCGCCCGCGGTGCTGGTCTCGGCGCTGACGCTGGCGGTCGGCTGGCACAGCGCCCAGGGCGCGCACGGGCTGGCCTGGGGGCTGCTGGCCACGCTCTTCGTCAGCGGGATCCCGTTCGCGTACATCCTCGGCGGGGTGCGTCGCGGCCGGCTGACCGACCATCACGTGGGGATCCGCGAGCAGCGCCGCGTCCCGCTGCTGTTCGGGCTCTGCTCGGTCGCCGCCGGGCTGGCCCTGCTCGCCGTGCTCGGCGCGCCGCGACCGGTGCTGGCGCTGGCCGCCGCCGGGCTCGTCGGCCTGGTGGTCGCCGTGACGGTGAGCCACTGGTGGAAGATGTCGATCCACTCGGCGGTGGCCGCCGGCACGGTGGTCGTGCTGGTGCTCACGTTCGGGGCCGGGTTGCTGGCGACGGCGCCACTGCTCGCGCTGGTCGGTTGGTCCCGGGTCCGCCTGCGCGACCACACCGTGCCCCAGGTGGTCGCGGGACTCGCCCTGGGGGCCCTGGTAGCCGCCCTCTTCTTCGCC
>NZ_WAAS01000518.1:0-1142 GCF_008806585.1 Micromonospora sp. AMSO12t | reverse complement strand
TGGCCCGTACCCGCCGGCCTGCGACGGCGGTGGCCCGTACCCGCCGGCCTGCGGTCCGTACCCGCCGGCGTGGGGCTGCGGTCCGTACCCGCCAACCTGCGGCGGCGGTCCGTATCCGGCGGGCTGTGCCGGTGGCGGTCCGTACCCGCCGGGCTGTGCCGGCGGGTACGAGCCGTACGGGCCGCCCCCGCCGTCCGGCGGCGGGTAGGAGTTGGCGGGTGGGTAGGACATCGGTCAGCTCCGGGTCTGCGCGAGGGAGATGGTGGTCCGTGCGGCCCCGGCCACGCCCGACGCGCCGCGTCGGTCGTGAACGGCGGCGCGCACCGGGCGGGTGCTGGTCAGTACTTCTGCTCGATCTGACTGCGGAAGGCGACGAACTCCGCCGCCGTGGCTGCCGAGGAGGAGAAGAACATCACGATGAGCCCGACGCTGCCGTGGTCGGCCCACGCGCAGACGCCCAGCGGCACGCCGGCGGACTCGCCGTCGCCGCACTTGGCCAGGCCGCCGAGCGGTCCGGGGGCGACGGTGGTCAACCGTTTGACGGCCAGGTCCTTCGAGATGCCCTTGACCGCGTCGTCGAGCTCCCGTTCCGGGTTGAGCACGAAGGTGCTGGCGGCGATCACCATGACCATGTCCCGCTTGTCGGCGCTGCCGTAGAAGGCGCCGGCGACGCCGGTCTCGCCGCGCACCGAGGACTGCAGCTCGCGGACCATGTCGTCGGCGGCCTTCCGCAGGGTCGGCTCGGTGCTCTTCGGGCGGCCCCCGAGGGTCTCCGGCGTGACGACCCTGATCTGCGGGGCGTCGCTGGGCTCCGGCGACGGGGCGGCTTCGGACGAGGTGTCGGCGCTCGGCGTGGCGCTCGGCGCCGCCGCGGTGGGGGACGCGGTCGGCGTGGGCCTGGGGTCGGCGCCCTGATCGCCCTCGTAGGCGAGGTAGGCGATGCCACCTCCGCCGAGGCAGAGCACCAGCAGCCCGACGATGCCGAGGGACAGCACCAGCTGGTGGGGCCTCGCCGGCCGGCCCGCGCCGGGAGGGGGCGGCGGGTAGCCGGCGTACGGGCTGGCCGGGAACCCGCCCTGCGGCGTCACGGGATAGCCGCCGTACGGCTGGGTGGGGTGCGGCTGGGCCGACGTGGGCCCGGG
>NZ_WAAS01000517.1:0-1158 GCF_008806585.1 Micromonospora sp. AMSO12t | reverse complement strand
TCCCGGCGCCGCCGACCGTCCAGGAACCGACGCTGGCGGACCTGCCGCCGGTCGCCGTCCCGCCGGAGCAGCCAGTCACCGCAGCGCCCGCACCGCCCATCCCCGCACCGTCCGCACCGCCCGTGCCTGCACCGTCCACGTCGCCCGTCACCGCACCGTCCACGCCGCTGGCGCAGAGCAACTCCGCAGCGCCCGTCTCCGCGCCTCCCGGGCAGGCCAACTCCGCGTCGCCCACGCCACGCCCGGTCTTCGCAACTCCTACCCGGCCCGTGTCGGCACCACCGTCCGGCCCGCAGGTTGCGGCGCCGGTCGTACGGCCGATGCCGGAAGCACCGACGGCGGCAGCAGCCCAGGCACAGCCGGCCGGGCCCGATGCCGTCACGGCGAATGGCACCGCCCCGAAGACAGCGGCACAGTACGAAGCAGCGTCGCCGCCCTACCCGAACGCGGCGGACACAGCGGCCCCGCGCATGGACCGGCACGCCACCACTCCCACGCTCGAACCGGTCGAGCGGGTGCCGAACGAACCGGCTGCGCCCACCGGTGGAACACCATGGTTGTCACCGAAGGCTTTTGACACCCGTGGTGTTCCACCCACCGCGGCCGATCCGCGTCCCATGTCCGCTCCGCCCGTCGGCGCTGCGACATCGGTGTCCACACTGCCGGTCTCCCCCGTCGCCGGCCCTCCGGCCGAGCCGGCGGAGGTGTCCCGGGCCGGTTCTGTCGTCGGGCCGACGGCCGAGACGAACGAGTCGGTCCCGGCCGCACCGGCCCCGCGCCCTGTCTCCGCGCCACCGGCCCAGCAGGTCTCCGCGCCACCGGCCCAGCCCATCGACGCGCCAGCGGCCCAGCAGGTCTTCCCGTCGCCGACCCGGCTCATCGACTCGCCAGCGGCCGAGCAGGTCTCCGCGCCACCGGCCCCGCGTCCTGTCTCCGCTCCGCCGGCCCAGCCCATCGCCGCGCCGCCGGTACCGCCTGTTTCCGGGCCGCCCGTCGCGTCGGATGCGTACGTGCCTGCGCGGGACGCGTCCGCCACTGCCGCGCCACAGGCCGACGCGGTGTCGGCCCCGCCGGGCGAGCCTGTCTCCGCTCCGCCCGCCGCGTCGGCGCCGCCCCCGCCCATCGTCCCTGGCGCGTTGTCGCAGGCACCGCAACCTG
>NZ_WAAS01000516.1:0-923 GCF_008806585.1 Micromonospora sp. AMSO12t | reverse complement strand
ACGACCGCGTCGAACGGCGGACGGGTGCTCAGGCCCCGGGACTGGGTGGCGCCGGTGCGGGCGATGACCCGCCGGCTCAACTCCGACACCCCCCAGCAGGCGTCCCCGCCGACCGGCCCGCAGCGCAGCGCGGTGGTCGACTGCGCCCTCTACGTGGACGGCCGCCGGCAGCCCGGCGACTGGCGGTACGCCGAGGCGCTCGCCGCGGCCCGCCGCGAGGAGCACGGCTTCGTCTGGCTCGGTCTGCACGAGCCGGAGCTGGCCGAGATGACCGCCATCGCCGCCACGTACGGGCTGCACGAACTGGCCGTCGAGGACGCGGTGAAGGCGCAGCAGCGCCCCAAGCTGGAGCAGTTCGGCGAGGTCAGCTTCCTGGTGCTGCGGACCGCCCGGTACTGCGAGCACGCCGAGCTGACCGAGCACTCCGAGGTCGTCGAGACCGGCCAGGTGATGCTCTTCATCGGCCCGAACTTCCTGATCAGCGTGCGGCACGGGGACGCCTGCCGGCTGGCCCCCGTCCGCGCCGACCTGGAGACGAAGCAGGACCTGCTGCTCCAGGGGCCCTGGGCGGTGGCGTACGCGGTGACCGACCGGGTGGTGGACATCTACCTGGAGGTCGCCGACCGGCTGGAGGACGACCTCGACACGCTGGAGGCCGACGTGTTCGACCGCCAGTCCACCGGCCGGATCCAGCGGATCTACCAGATGAAGCGGGAACTGGTGGAGTTCAAGCGGGCGGTCATGCCGTTGCAACGCCCGCTGATGACGCTCACCGCGCAGATGAACCGCGACGTGCCGAAGGAGATCCGCCGCTACTTCCGCGACGTGCAGGACCACCTGAGCCGCACCGTCGAGCAGGTCAACTCCTACGACGACCTGCTCAACTCGATCCTCCAGGCGCGGCTGGCCCAGGTCACGGTCGA
>NZ_WAAS01000515.1:0-1181 GCF_008806585.1 Micromonospora sp. AMSO12t | reverse complement strand
TCGGGGTGGCGAGCGCGCCGCCGAGTGCCGCGAGCCGGGTGACCAGTTCGGGTGCGCCGGCCGGGGCGGCCTGGGGCGCCTGCCCGGCGAGCGCCCGGCGGGCGGTGTCGAGGTGCGCCCGGGCCGCCCGGTGCGCCGCGACCGCCTGCCCGTACGCCGACGCGAGCCTGCCCACTTCCCGCTCCCGTCGCCGTCGCCCGCCTGGTCCCCAAGGACCCTAACGGACACCGGCGACACCCGGACAGTGGCGAGGCGGGCGCGTCGGACGAACACGCCGCCGCCGGCACTCCCTCTGACGCACGGGTAAGGAAGGGCACCTTCCGATACGAAAAACGACAGGAAGGTGCCCTTCCTTACACGTGAACAGGGCGGTCAGCCGGTGACGGCGTTGAGGGCCGGCAGGTAGCCGTACCGGTAGCCGTCGGCGTCGGGGTGGTACGCCTCGATGACGCCGCTGACGTCACGGATCCACGGGTCGGCCGCGCAGACCCCGTGCCCGGCGAAGTAGGGGCGGGTGTCGGCGAACGTGGCGCCGGCCGCGGCGGCCCGGCCGGAGATGACGGTGGCGAGCACGTCGGCGGCCTCGTTGAGGATGGTCCGCTTGTAGGTGCTCATCGCCAGCAGCCCGCAGGAGCCGGTCTCGAACAGCCGCGGGTAGCCGAGCACGATCAGCCGCGCGTTGGGCGCCCGGTTCCGGATGGCCGCGTAGGTGGCGTCCAGCCGGCCCGGCAGGGTGGTGGTGGCGAACGCCTTCGACTCGTTGACGGCGTTGGTGCAGCTCGACGTGCTGCCGAAGCGGCAGCTGGTGATCACGTCGGCGAAGCCGGCGTCGTTGCCGCCGATGGTGATGGTGACCAGGGTGGTGCTGGCGCTCAGCGAGCCGACCTGGTTGTTGATGACGTCGGAGGTGACGGCGCCGCCACAGGCGGGGAACCTGAAGCTGGTGACCGCGTTGGCGGCGGCCCACAGCGGGGCGTACGACTTCTGGCTGCGCAGGCAGGTGGACGGTTCGTACGGGCCGGCGCCGACGCCGGAGGAGTAGGAGTCGCCGAGGGCCACGTAGTTGACGGCTGCGGCGGCCTGGGCGGTGCCGGGGGCGAGCAGCGCGCCGAGGGCGGCGGTGGACAGGGCGACCAGCGCGGCGAGGGCACGGGCCAGCGGGCGGTGGGGCATGAGGGGAC
>NZ_WAAS01000514.1:0-1188 GCF_008806585.1 Micromonospora sp. AMSO12t | reverse complement strand
GCAGCGCTGTCCCACCGGCCCCCGCCGGGAGCGCGGTCCCGCCGGGTTGGTCGGTGCGCGGCCCGCCTATCCTTGCCAGCCATGAACCCCGGTGACGTGACCGTTCCGCCGCCCGCAGACGGAGCCGAGGAACGGCTGGAGACCCTGCGGCGCTGGTGGCGGCTGCCGGCTCCCGCGCGACGCGAGGTCCGGCTGCTCAGCCGCTCCGGTCGGCACCACCCGGACCGGGAGATCGCCTGGGTGGCCTGGCGGTGGGCGCAGGTCGTGCTGCCGCCGGGAGCGCCGGAGCCGGGCCGGGCCCGCAACATGCTCAGCGCGGCCGGCTTCTGGGCGCTGATCCTGCTGGATCTGGTCACCGGCGTCGATCCGACGGACCCGCCCGAGCCACGGTGGCTCGACCGCCGCCGGGCCCGGCGCGTCCTGCGGGCCGGCCCACCCGTCGCCTGACCGCCCGGCAGCCGGGGCGACCGTGCCGCCCGACGGGGTGCCGGCCGGCGGGTTGCCGGCCGCCCGCCCCGATCCGCACCACCCGCGGCTGCACCGCCCGGCCCACGACACCGCCTCACCCACCACCGGAGCGCCGGGCCCGGCGGTCTCAGCCGTCGGCGAGCAGCCGGTCGCGGACCTCGCGGCGCAGGACCTTGCCGATCTGGGAGCGGGGCAGGTCATCGACGACGACCACGCGGCGGGGCACCTTGTACCCGGCCAGGTGCCGCCGGCACGCCGCCCGCAGGCTCGCTTCGTCAGGCGGCTCGGCGCCCTCGTCCAGGACGACCGCCCCCACCACCTCCTCGCCGCCGTGCTCGCCGGGCAGGCCGACCACTGCGGCGTCGCGGACGCCGGGAACGCGGCGCAGCGCGTCCTCCACCTCCGACGGGTAGACGTTGAACCCGCCGGTGATGATCAGCTCCTTGATCCGGTCGACCACGCGGACGAAGCCGTCGGCGTCGGCCACCACGACGTCCCCGGTGCGCAGCCAGCCGTCGGGCAGCAGCGCCGCCGCCGTCTCCGCCGGGCGGTTCCAGTAGCCGGCGAACACCTGCGGCCCCCGGATCAGCAGCTCGCCCGCCTCACCCGGGGAGCGGTCGCGCGACGGGTCCTCGGGGTCGACGATGCGGATGTCGGTGGACGGGAACGGCACGCCGACCGTGCCCGGCCGGCGGGCGGGGGAGACGGGGTTGCCGAGCG
>NZ_WAAS01000513.1:0-1204 GCF_008806585.1 Micromonospora sp. AMSO12t | reverse complement strand
CTGGCGGAGGGCCGCTACGCGGCGTTCGCGGGGTGGGCCGGCGAGCAGATGGCAGCCGGCGGCCAGCAGCCCGAGTCCGCCGACGATGAGCCAGTGCCGGTCCCCGAGATACTGGAGGCTGACCCCGCCCAGGGTGGGCGCCACGAACGACGCCGCCGGGAAGGCCAGGTAGAACACCGACTGGTAGCGGGCCCGCAGCTCGAGCGGGGCGAGGTCGGCGTTGATCTGCGCGTTGGGCGGCGCGGCGAGCATCTGGCCGACCGTCCAGACCACCGCCGCGGCCAGGTAGACCGCCACGTCGTCGGCGAACGCGAGAGTGGCGAAGCCGAGCGCCAGCAGCGCGGTGGAGACGGCCAGGACGCGGTCCTTGCGGTGCCGTTCGATCAGCCGCGGCACGAAGAGCTGCCCGAGCACGATCAGGACTCCGCCGAGCGCCACCACCGCGCCGTACGCCGACGGGCGCAGGCCGTCCGACCGCATCGCCAGGGGCATGATCGTTGACGTCTGCATGGTCAGCACGGCCAACACGAAGGTCAGGCCCACGAAGGTGAGGAAGGTGCGGTCGGTCAGCGCCGTGTGCAGCCCCGGCTCCCGCTCCCGCCCCGCCTGCCGCTCCCGCCCCGCCTGCCGCTCCCGCCCCGCCCGCCGCTCTTGCCCCGCCCGCCGCGGCCACCCCACTCGCCGCTGCCGCTCCCGCCCCACCCGCCGCGGCACCGCTCCGCTGCCGCGGACCGGTGCCACCCGAAGATCTTGGACACTTTCTGACCGGTCGGAGCGGAAAGTGTCCAAGATCGGGGCAGCCTTGGCGGCGAGGCGGGGGAGCGTCTCCGGGACCTTCCAGGCGATGACCACCGCCGCGAGCGCGGTGGCGGCGGCGTCGACCAGGAAGAGCGCGACGAAGCTCGCCTCGGCGAGGAGGCCGGCCAGCAGCGAGGCGACGGCCATGCCCAGGTTGAACGCCCAGAACTGGAGGTTGAAGGCCCGGGAGCGCCGGCGTTCGGGCACCACGTCGACGATCGCCGCCACGAAGGCGGGGCTGGGCATCGAGTGCGCCACCCCGACCAGGGCGGCGAGCGCCGCGATCATCACCAGGTGCCGGCTGAAGGCCAGCCCGACCATCAGTCCGGCGGTGGCCAGGTGGGCGGCGAGCAGGGTGGACCGCCGCCCCCACCGGTCGGCCAGCACCCCACCGAGCAGCACGCCG
>NZ_WAAS01000512.1:0-1205 GCF_008806585.1 Micromonospora sp. AMSO12t | reverse complement strand
GGCCTCGACCGGCTCGTCGTCGTCGGCGTGGGCCGGCCCCAGGGTGCGGCCGAAGGCGATCATCGCGGTCAGGGCGCCCACGAAGAGCACCCAGATGGCGTTGTCGATCCGGGAGGTGCCCAGCGAGGTCTGGGCCACCGCGTCCGCCTCGCTCAGCGCCCCGGCCAGGTCGAGCAGGGACCGCCCGCCGACCCGGATGATCACCTCGGCGACGATCAGGAGCAGGCCCGGGCCGGCGCCGGCCAGCAGGTAGGCGGGCCAGCGGGGCGCGGGCGCCGCCGCGTCGAGCCGGGCGGCCCGGCGGCGGGCCAGGGTCAGGTACCCGAAGGCCAGCAGCCCGGCCACCAGGCCGGCGAGCAGGGACTCGGTGCGGGACACCCACTTGGCCGCGCTCAGCAGCGACTCTTGACCGTCGCCGCCGCCGAACAGGTCGAAGAGCGGGTCGCGGGCCCGACTGAAGGCCACCACGAAGATCAGCGTGCCGAGGGCGGCGGCCACCACGGCCCCGACCACGGATCCGCTACGCGCGCCGGCGACGGCCCCGCCGACGGTCGCGGCGGCGGCGGTGGTGGCGGCGATCACGTTGGTGGTCGCGTTGTCGGCGTACGTCAGGTTGATCGCGAACGCGGCGGCGAGCCCGACGAGCAGGCCGGTGCCGATCGCCGCCACGAAGCGCAGGGTGACCCGCTCGCTGCCCCGGCGGGCGAGCAGGTCGACACCGAAGAGGGCGAAGCCGGCGCCGGCGACCAGCGCCGCGGAGATCACCCCCGGGAGGGCGAACGCGGAGAGGCTGATGGCGGTGAGCCCGGCCGCCGCGGAGCTGATCACCTCGCGGGTCGACCAGAGCATCGCGGCCAGCCACCCGAGCGCCAGGAGCGCCAGCACGGGCGCACCGGGTGCGAGCGGCAGCGCCGTCCCGCCCCGCGGGTCGACGGAGGGTCCGGTCCCGGTCGCGTCGGTCTCGTCCACCGGTGCGGTGCCGGTGGCGTCCCGCGCTTCGGCGGCGGTGTTCCCGGCGGCGTCCGTCGTGCCGGTGGCGGTTTCCCCGACGGCGTCCGTCGTCTCGGGAACCTCGTCGGCGGCCGGCGCCGACCGGTCCGACTCCGCGGCTGCGGAGCTGCCGGGCTGCTTGGTCATCGTCTTCCCTCCGACGGACGCCCGGCCCCGGTGGGCCGGCAGTTCACCGGCCACCCAGCGTACGCGTC
>NZ_WAAS01000511.1:0-1219 GCF_008806585.1 Micromonospora sp. AMSO12t | reverse complement strand
CCGGGGGGACACCCCGGATCCGGCCGCCGCCGGCCCCGAGGCACCCGGGGTCGCCACCCGTGGCGTGACGGACCCCCGCACGTACTACTACCGGCGGTTCCTCACCGACGCGGTGCGGGCGGTGGACGCCGTCCGGACCCTGCCGGCGGTCGATCCGGCGCGGGTCGCGGTCCTCGGGCACAGCCAGGGCGGCGGGGCCGCGCTCGCCGTCGCCGCGTTGACGCCCGACCTGCGGGCCGTCGTGGCCGGCGTGCCCTTCCTGTGCGACATCCCGCGCGCGATCGTGCTCACCGACGCGCAGCCGTACCGGGAGATCCGCGACTATCTGGCCGTCCACCGGCACGCCGAGGAGCGGGTGCTCGACACCCTGGCGTACGTCGACGGGGTGAACTTCGCCCGCCGGTGCCACCTGCCGGCCCGCTTCTCCGTCGCGCTGATGGACGAGATCGTGCCGCCGTCGACGGTCTTCGCCGCCGTCAACGCCTGCCGGGGGCCGACGGAGCTGTCGGTCTGGCGGTACAACGGTCACGAGGCCGGCGGGATCGACGACGACGAGGCGGCGGTGGGCTTCCTGCGCGTACACCTCTGGCCGGACCGGGCGCCCGACGGCCCGTAGCCTGATAGACAGGGGTGTGGCCAGGCCAGTCCGGATCCGCCGGCGAGCCCCGCGCGCCGCGACCGCCCGCCGGCGGGCGGTGGCCGTGGCCGTGGCCGTCGTGATCGTGGCGCTCGCGCCCGGCTGCACCCGATCCGCGCCGTCACCACCGGCCGCGTCGCCACCGTCGTCCCCGGCGTCCGCCTCCGCCGCGACGTCGCCCGGGCCGGGCCTCGTCGTCCTCACCGACGTCGACCCGCGCATCCGGACCGACATCCGGTACGCCACCGCCCACAACTTCGTCGGTCGGCCGGTCGCCGGCTACCCCGAACCGCTCTGCCTGCTCACCCGCCGGGCCGCCGAGGCGCTGCGCCGGGTGCAGGACGCCGCCCTCGCCCGGGCCCGCAGCCTGAAGGTGTACGACTGCTACCGCCCCCAACGGGCCGCCGACGACTTCGTCGAGTGGGCCCGGCAGCCCGGCGAGCAGCGGATGAAGGCGGAGTTCTATCCCCGGGTGGCGAAGTCCGAGCTGTTCGACGAGGGGTACGTCGGGGCGCCCACCGCCCACAGCCGGGGCAGCACGCTCGACCTGACCCTGGTCGACGTGCCGACCCCCACCCAGCC
>NZ_WAAS01000510.1:0-1234 GCF_008806585.1 Micromonospora sp. AMSO12t | reverse complement strand
CGCCCACACCCCGCTGCCCTGACGGCGCGCCCTACAGCGCGACGCGGACGGCACGCCCTACAGCGCGACGCGGACGGCGGCGGTGAGGACCAGTTGGCCCAGGGAGACGGGGACCAGGACGAGCCAGCAGAGGCGCTGGAGCTGGTCCTCGCGCAGGCGGGGATAGGACACCCGGATCCAGATGATCAGGAACGAGACGGCGAAGACCTTCAGCAGGGTCCACAGCCAGCCGAGCTGCGCGTCGGCGAACGGGCCCTGCCAACCCCCGAGGAAGAGCACGGTGGTGAGGGCGGCGATCACCACGATGCCGACGTACTCGGCGAGCAGGAAGAACGCGAACCGCAGGCCCGTGTACTCCGTCATGTAGCCGAAGACCAGCTCCGAGTCGGCGACCGGCATGTCGAACGGCGGGCGGCGGATCTCGGCGAGCCCGGCGAGGAAGAAGACGACCATGGCGGGGGCCTGCCAGAGCAGCCACCACGGCTGCCACGCCTCGACGATGCCGGAGAGGCTGAGCGTGCCGGCCGCCATGGCCACCGACGCGGCGGCCAGCACCAGCGGCAGCTCGTAGCCGAGCAGCTGGGCCGCGCCGCGCAGGCCGCCGAGGAGGCTGTACTTGTTTGCCGACGCCCACGCCGACATCAGCACCGCCACGACGCCCACGCCCACCACGGCCAGCACGAAGAACAGGCCGATGTCCAGCGGCTGCCCGACCAGGTCGTCCGGGCCGAGCGGGATCACCAGCAGGACCAGCAGGTAGGGCACGAGGGCGACCGCCGGGGCGAGCCGGAAGACCGCCCGGTCCGCCTCCCGGGGCGTGACGTCCTCCTTCTGCACGAACTTCACGCCGTCGGCGACCAGCTGGGCCCAGCCGTGGAAGCCGCCCGCGTACATCGGGCCGAGCCGGCCCTGCATGTGCGCCATCACCTTGTGCTCGGCCTGCCCGACCAACAACGGCAGGGTGAGGAAGGCGACGAGCACGCCCCCCACCCGGATGACCAGCTCCAACCACAGTGGCATCAGGGCGTACCTCCGTCGTCGCCGGAACGCTCCGACGCTGCCGGGCCCTCGGGCGCGGGCCGGTCCGCCGTCGGGCCGGAGCGGGCGGTCCGGCCGCCGGGCGCGCCGGGCGGCGGTCCGGCGTCGGCCCCCGGGTCGGCGGGGCGGGTGACCGCCGGGCCGGCGGGTGCCGGGCCGTCGGCAGGTGCGGCGGGCGGCGGACCGGCGTCGCCCG
>NZ_WAAS01000509.1:0-1253 GCF_008806585.1 Micromonospora sp. AMSO12t | reverse complement strand
CGCGCAGCGCCCGGTCCTTCCGTGCCCGGCACCGCTCCGTCACCCGGCACCGTCCCGCCCCCCGGGGTCGGGGTGGCCGGCTGGGCGGGCAGGGTCGGGAGGGTGACCGTCGGCGCGAGCATGGTGGCGGCCTGCGGATCGGCGGGGAGCAGTTGGTCGCGCAGGAGGGTGGCGACCTGGCGGGCGGTGGGCCGCGCCAGCGGGTCCCGCTCCAGGCAGCGCAGGCAGGTGCGGGCGACCTCCGTCGGCAGGCCCGGCAGGTCGGCCAGCGAGGGCGGGCCCTCCCCGGCGAGCGCCTCGCTGAGCTGCTCCCAGGTGTCCGCCGGGTACGGCACCCGACCGGTCAGCGCCTCGTAGAGCAGCACGCCGAGGGAGTACACGTCGGTGGCCGGCTGGGCGGGTGCCCCGTCGAGCCGTTCCGGCGCCACGTACGCGGGCGTGCCGAAGGTGCCCCCGTCCTCGTCGTCGTCCGGCGCGCCGATCCGGGTGGCGATGCCGAAGTCGAGCACCTTGACCCCCGCCCGGGTCATCATCACGTTGGCCGGGGTGATGTCCCGGTGCACGATGCCGAGCCGGTGCGCGGCGGCGAGCGCGTCCGCCACCTGGGCGGCGACCTCGACCGCCTCGGCCCACGGCAGCGGCCCCTCGGTGAGCCGGACCTCCAGCTCCTCGCCGGCCAGCAGCTCCATCACCACGAACGACGTGATCGACCCGTCGGGCGCGACGGTCTCGCCGTAGTCGTGCACCGAGGTGACGTGCGGGTGGACGAGCTGGGCGGCGGCGCGGGCCTCCTCGCGCACCATGTCGCGGAAGCGGGCGTCGGCGGCGAGCGACGGGGCGAGCACCTTCAGCGCCACGATCCGGTCGAGCACCTCGTCGCGCGCCCGCCAGATCACCGACATGCCGCCGGCGCCGATCTGGTCGACGAGCCGGTACCGGCGGGCCAGCAACCGGCCGGGGTGCAGTGCTGGCTTCACGGAACGCACCTGCCTCGCTGTGGGAGCGCTATCAGGTTGCGCGAATGTGTCGGGCCTGTCAACGGTCGACTACCTTCCGGGACCGGGGCCGCGTCGGCCGTGCCCGTGCCGGGGCCGCCCTCGGCCGCCGCCGCCCTCGGCCGCCGCCGGGCCGCCCCTCGGCCACCGCCGGGCCGCCCCTCGGCCACCGCCGGGCCGCCCCTCGGCCACCGCCGGGCCGGCACCGGGCGGCCACTTTTCCGCCCGTGCCAGGATGGAACGCATGTCGCAGGGACC
>NZ_WAAS01000508.1:0-1293 GCF_008806585.1 Micromonospora sp. AMSO12t | reverse complement strand
CCGCACCACCGCGTCTGCGCGGTAGCCCCACCACCACGTCCGTGCGATAGCCGCACCACCGTCTCCGCGCGGGGCCGCGGGGCCGCCGCCCGCCCCAAGGAGATCAAGGTCTGGCTGCCCGGGGACGGGCTCACCCGGGTCATTCCCCGCTCCGCTCCCGCCGCCGCCGTCTCCGCCACCGGCCGGTCGACCGCCGGCCGGCTCCGCCAGGTCGGCCCGGCCGTCGCCTCCACGCTCACCGCCCCGTCCCGTCGCGCCGCGCTCACCCTGGTCGGTCCGACGTGACCGCCGCGCTCACCCTGGTCGGTCCGACGTGACCGCTGCGCCCGTGCGGACCCTGCTGCTCTGGTGCCCGGACTGGCCGGTGCTCGCCGCGGAGATCGTCGACGGGGTGCCGGCCACCGACCCGGTCGCCGTGCTGCACGCCAACCGGGTGGTCGCCTGCTCCGAGCGGGCCCGCGCCGAAGGGGTGCGCCGAGGGCTGCGCAAACGTGAGGCCCAGGGCCGATGCCCCCAGCTCACCGCCGTCGAGTACGACCCCGGGCGGGACGCCCGGGCGTTCGAACCGGTGGTCGCCGCCGTCGAGGAACTGGTCGCCGGCGTCGAGGTGGTACGCCCCGGCGCGTGCGCGGTGGCGGCCCGGGGGCCGAGCCGCTACCTCGGGGGTGAGGAGGTGGCCGCCGAGCGGATCGTCGAGCACGTCGCCCAGGCCTGCGCGGTGGAGAGCCAGGTCGGCATCGCCGACGGGGTCTTCGCCGCCGGGCTGGCCGCCCGCGACGGACGGGTCGTTCCGCCCGGCGGGACACCGGGGTTCCTCGCCGACCTGCCGGTCGAGGCGCTCGGCCGCCCGGCCCTGGCCGACCTGCTGCGCCGGCTCGGCGTACGCACCCTGGGCGACTTCGCCGCGCTGCCCGCCGGCGACGTGCTGGCCCGGTTCGGCTTCGACGGTGCGTTGGCACACCGGCTGGCGGCCGGGCGGGACCACCGTCCACTCGCAGTCCGGCAACCCCCGGTCGACCTCGCGGTCACCGCCGACCACGACGAGCCGCTCGACCGGGTCGACGCGGCGGCTTTCGCCGCCCGGGCACTGGCCGAACGGCTGCACGACCGGCTCGCCGCGCACGGGCTGGCCTGCACCCGTCTCGGCATCGAGGCGGTCACCGCGCACGGCCAGGAACTGCACCGGGTCTGGCGGCACGACGGGCTGCTCACCGCCGCGGCCATCGCCGACCGGGTGCGCTGGCAACTCGACGGCTGGCTGTCCGGCAGCACCGGCCGGGCCGGCACCCGGTC
>NZ_WAAS01000507.1:0-1300 GCF_008806585.1 Micromonospora sp. AMSO12t | reverse complement strand
TGAGGTTCCCCCCCGGGATGTGGACACCGGGTTATGCCGCGACCTGATGCAGCGTAGTCGGTGTGAGGGTCTGTTCGTAGTCGGCGGGACTGAGGTAGCCCAGGGCGGAGTGGCGGCGTCGGTGGTTGTAGAAGGCGATCCACCGGAACACGTCGCGGCGGGCGTCGGCCTCGGTTGCCCAGCGTCGGCGGTCGACGTCGAGTTCACGCTTGAGGGTGGCGAAGAACGCCTCGGCCAGAGCGTTGTCGTACGACGAGCCGATCCGCCCCATCGAGCGGCGGACACCGTGGCGACGGCAGGCGTCGGCGAAGGCGTCGCTGCCGTATTGGGCGCCCCTGTCGGAGTGGAAGATCACGCCGTCGACCCGGCCGCCGCGGGCGGCGACCGCGGCGTCCAGGGCGTCGATGACCAGGGCGGTGCGCATGTGGGTGTTGATCGACCAGCCGATCAGCCGTCGGGTGGCGATGTCGATGACCGTGGCCAGATACAGCCAGCCGGCGCCGACGCGTAGGTAGGTGATGTCGCCGCACCATCGCTGATCCGGTGCGGTGGCGGTGAAGTCCCGGCCGATCAGATCCGGCGCCGGCGGCACGGCCGGATTCGGGATGGTCGTGCGTTTGCGGCGGCGAAGGTGCCGACCCACGACGTCGCGCTGCCGCATGATCCGCTCGATGCGTTTGCGGTTGACCCGCACGCCCTGGTCGTGCAGCTCGACGGTCACCCGAGGGGATCCGTAGGTGCCGCCCGAGTCGGCGTGGATGACCTTGATCTGTTCGGCGAGGGCGTCCTCGTCGGCGGCGCGAGCCTGCCGGGCCGGCTCGCTGGCGGTCCAGCGGTAGAACCCGGCGCGGGACACCGCCAGGACCCGGCACAGCCGCTTGACGCCGAACGTGGCGCGGTGGGCGGAGATGAACCGGAAGCGGCTGGTCACCGATCCATCTCCTTCGCGAAATAGGCGGCTGCCTTGCGCAGGATCTCCTTCTCCTGCCGCAACTCCGCGACCTCACGCCGCAGGCGGGCGATCTCGACGTCCTTGTCCGCCACCGACAACCCGCCCCCGTCGGAGGCCGCACCCGTCCCGGATTGGCGATCGGCGGCACGGACCCAGTTGCGCAGCGTCTCGTGACTCATCCCCAGCTCACGCGCCACCTGGTTGATCGGCCGCTGCGACGAACGGACCAGGTCAACCGCGTCACGCCGGAACTCTTCCGTGTACTTCGATGGACGCCCCAACGGGGACACCCCTTCCTCTGGACCAACATCCAGTCTCAGGGTGTCCACATCTCAGGGGGAAGCCCAC
>NZ_WAAS01000506.1:0-1301 GCF_008806585.1 Micromonospora sp. AMSO12t | reverse complement strand
GCCACCCCCAGGGCCCCGGGCCGGGCCAGCCGTACCCCGTCGGGCCGGCGCCGGCGACGAAGGGGCGCGGGCTCACCGTCACCGCGCTCGTGCTCGCCGGCCTGCTGGCCGTGGTGACGGGCGTGCAGGCGTACCAGATCAACCGGCTCTCGAATCGGCTGGGCGACACCGACAGCCGGGTGGCGGCGGCGCAGGCGGCCGACGGCACCCGGTTCGACGGCCTGGAGTCCCGGGCGGGGGCGCTGGAGAAGCAGGCCGGCGCCGCGTTCAACCCGGAGGCCGTGGCCAGCGCCGTGCTGCCCAGCGTGTTCCGGGTCCGGGCCGGCAACTCCACCGGCACCGCATTCGCGATTGGCAAGCCAGCCGCGGGCGGGGGCACCAACCTGTTCACCAACTACCACGTGGTGGACGCGCTCTGGCAGACCGGCGAGCGGGAGGTCTTCCTGGAGCGCACCAACCAGCGCTTCCCGGCGACCATCGTGCGCGTCGACGAGACCAACGACGTCGCCCACCTGCGGACCAACGGCAAGTTCACCGGCCTGGTCGCGGCGTCCGCCGCGGTGAAGTCCGGGCAGCAGATCGTGGTCGTCGGCGCGCCGCTCGGCCTGGAGGACAGCGTCACCACCGGCGTGGTGAGCGCCTTCCGCGAGGCCGGCGGCGGCGAGGGCCCGGTCATCCAGTTCGACGCCCCGATCAACCCCGGCAACTCGGGCGGCCCGGTCATCAACGGCAGCAAGCAGGTCGTCGGCATCGCCACCGCCAAGGCCCGCAACGCCGAGGGGATCGGTCTCGCCGTACCGATCAAGGTCGCCTGCGACGGTTTCAAGATCTGCTGACCCCGTCAGCGCCCAACCACCCCCTCGGCCCGGCGGCTCCAACGCCGGACCAGCACACGTGGAGGAAGAACGACATGTCCCAGCCACCGACCGGGCCGGAGGGCTACCCGCCGTACCCGCCGGCCGCGCCCGGTCAGTCGCCGTCGGGCGGCGCCCCGCACGGCACCACCTACGGCAGCCCGCGCCCGTACACGCCCGAACAGCAGGACGCCGGCCAGCAGTACGCCCCGGCGCCGCAGCAGTACAACCCGGCCCCGCCCGCCGGCTACCCGCAGTCCGCGCCGCCGGCCGGACCCGCCGGCTACCCGCAGTCCGCGCCGCCGGCCGGACCCTCCGGCTACCCCCAGTCGGCGCCGCCGGCGTCGCCCGGCTTCGGCCCCGGCAGCGCGTCGCCCCACGCCGGGCAGGCCTCCGGCGGGCCGGCCTTCGGGCAGCCGATGTCGGTCCCCCCGGCCTCCGGGCCGG
>NZ_WAAS01000505.1:0-1304 GCF_008806585.1 Micromonospora sp. AMSO12t | reverse complement strand
GACGTCGCCGGCCTCACGCCCGGCTCCGGCCTGACGCCTGGCTCCGGCCTGACGCCTGGCTCCGGCCTGACGTCCGGCTCCGGCCTGACGTCCGGCTCCGGCCTCACGCCTGGCTCCGGCCTCACGCCTGGCTCCGGCCTCACGCCTGGCTCCGGCCTCACGCCTGGCTCCGGCCTCACGCCTGGCTCCGGCCGCTGGCGGCTGCGCCGCCGCCGGCAGCGGCCCGGTCCGCCGCCCGGCGACGAGCTGATCAACCGGATCGTGACCGCCGCGGACCCGATCCGCCGCCGGACGATGGCGGCGGGGGAGATCGGCCCCGACCGGGGCGACGGTCCCGGCCGCCGCAACGGCGCCGGGCACCCCGGCGGGCAGGGCGGCGCGGTCGTACGCCGGCAGGGGCCGCCCGTCGACGACGGCGCGGGGGATCGCGGCGGCGACCTGGCCCCGACGGGCCGGCGCGGTGCCCGGCACGGCGCGGCCGGCCGGCGGGACGCGGACACCGCTGCGGCCGTCGACGCGGGCGAGATCACCATGTACTACCAGCCGCAGGTCGCCATCGCGACCGGCGAGGTGGTCGGCGTGGAGGCGCTGCTGCGCTGGCGGCACCCCCGCCGGGGGATGGTGGACCCGGAGGAGCTGATCCGGGTCGCCGAGCAGAGCGCGGTGATGCGGCTGCTCACCCGCCGGGTGGTGGACGACGTGGTGGAACAGCTCGCCAAGTGGTCGGCCGCCGGAATGGGCCTGCCGGCGGCGCTCAACGTCAGCGTGCGGGACCTGCACACCGGGGAGATCGCCGACCAGATCGCCGACCGGCTCGCCCGCTACGGCGTGCCGCCGCAGCGGCTGCAACTGGAGATCACCGAGGGCGCCCTGATGGCCGACCCGCGTCGGGTGCTGGCCACCATCACCCGGCTGCACCGGATCGGCGTGGGCATCTCGTTGGACGACTTCGGCACCGGCTACTCCTCCCTCCAGCACCTGCGGCGGCTGCCGCTGTCCGAGGTGAAGGTGGACCGCTCCTTCGTGCTGGGGATGGCCGAGGACGCCGACGACGCGGCGATCGTCAAGTCGACGATCGAGCTGGCGAAGGCGCTCGGGCTGCGAGTGGTCGCCGAGGGCGTCGAGGACGAGCGCACCTGGCGCATGCTGCACGCGGCGGGCTGCGACGCGGCACAGGGCTGGTTCTACGCCCGCCCGATGCCGGCCGAGGAGCTGGTCGGCTGGCTGGCCCGCTACCGGCCGGTCCGCCCGACGCCCAGCCCCGACGCGGAGATCCCCCGTCGGCACGCCCGCCGCGCGGGGCG
>NZ_WAAS01000504.1:0-1312 GCF_008806585.1 Micromonospora sp. AMSO12t | reverse complement strand
GGTGCCGCGCCGGGCGACTTCGGCGCGGCGGCGGGCGTACCGGCGGAACCCGGCCGGTTCCGGGCGGCCTGGGTCTCGGTGGAGACCGGCGACGACGGGGACCGGCTCTGGTCCTACCTCGCGGCGGCGCTGCGCACGGCCACGGATCCCGCCGACGACGTACCGGGCCCCGTGCCCGACCGGCCGCCCCGCCCCGACCAGTTGGAGGTGCTGGCCGCGGCCCTCGCCGCCCGGGAACGGCCGGTGCTGCTGGTCCTGGACGACCTGCACCGGATCACCGACCCCGAGGCACTGGCCGGACTGGAGTTCCTGCTCCGCCACGCCGAGCAGCGGCTGCGGCTGGTGGTCGGCGCCCGCGCCGGGCTGCCGCTGGCCGTGCACCGGCTGCGGCTGGCCGGCGAGCTGACCGAGGTCGGCCCCGACGAACTGGCCTTCGGCGACGACGAGGTCGCCGACCTGCTGACCGCGCACGGGGTGGCGCTGCCGGCGGCCGGGGTACGCCGGCTGCAGGAACGCACCGGCGGCTGGCCGGCGGCCCTCCGCTTCGCCGCGCTGGCGCTACGCGGGCAGCCGGACCCGGCCCGCTGGGCCGAGCAGTTCGGCGGCGATCAGCCGGACGTGGCCGGCTACCTGCGCGAGGAGGTGCTCGCGGGGCTCGACCCGGACGCGCGGGACGTGCTGCGCCGCTCCACCGTCGCCGACGCGGTCTGTGCCGGCCTCGCCGACGCGCTGACCGGCCGGACCGACGCCGAGCAGGCGCTGGCCGGCCTGGCCGGCGACGGCGGGCTGCTGCGCCGCGACGACAGCCGCCCGCCCTGGTACCGCTGCCCCGCGCTGCTGGCCGACCTGCTGCACGCCGAGCTGGGCCGGCTGCCCGCCGACGAACTGCGCGACCTGCACCTGCGCGCGGCCGGCTGGTACGCCGACAACGGGCGGCCCGCCGAGGCGCTGCGGCACGCGCTCGCCGGCGGCGACCACGACCGGGCCGCCGCGCTCTTCGTGGCCCGCTGGCCGGAGCTGGTCCCGTACGACCGGGAGACGCCCGCCGGCCGTCCGCCCGCGCCCCCGCCGCCGGAGGCCGTGCGCCGCGATCCGGAGCTCGGGCTGGCCTGCGCCGCCGAGCGGGCCCGGGGCGGCGACGCCACCGCCGCCGCCGGGCACCTGCGCGACGCCGTCGAGGCCGCCCGGACGCTGCCGGCGCCGCGCCGGGACCGGTTCCGGCGGCTGGTCACCGCGCTGGAACTCACCCTGGCCCGGCTGGCCGACGACCCCGAAGCGGTACGCGCCGCCGTAGCCCGGCTGCTCGCCACCC
>NZ_WAAS01000503.1:0-1328 GCF_008806585.1 Micromonospora sp. AMSO12t | reverse complement strand
CGGCAGACAGTGAGGATGGTGGGGTGGGTCGCCGGGTTGGTCTGACTCACCGGCAGACCGACGCTTGCTGTCCTTATCCCGATTCGTCGGCCGACTCGGTGACCCCGACAACTGCATGTCACCGGCCAGGCGTCGTGACTTGATAGGAGCCTGTGCGAGAGGCGCCCACCACTGTGTTGTCCGCATCGCCTGACCGGTGACGTGTCCACGTGTTCTCGACGCGACCGAGAAGGGCGGACCTCACCAGCATGGCAGCGAAGAAGCGATCGGTCATCGGCGGTGTTGACACCCACCGCGACACCCACCACGCGGCGGTCATCGACAGCACGGGCGGGCTCCTGGGCGACGCTGAGTTCCCGGCGACCGCCGCCGGCTATGCCGACCTACTGGCCTGGATGCGCTCGTTCGGCCGGCTGAAAGCCGTCGGGGTCGAGGGCACCGGCAGCTACGGCGCCGGCCTGGCCCGCCACCTGAACAGCCAAAAGATCACCGTTGTCGAGGTCGACCGCCCGGATCGCAGGACCCGCCGGACCAAAGGCAAGTCCGACCCGATCGACGCCATCGCCGCCGCCCGGGCCACCCTCGCGGGCACCGCCATGGGCACGCCCAAGACCCGCACCGGCCCGGTCGAAGCCATCCGCGCCCTGCGAGTAGCCCGCCAAGGGGCAGTCAAGGCCCGCACAGCGGCGATCAACCAGATGCGCGGCCTGGTCGCCGCCGCACCGGAAGTTCTGCGGGCGAAGCTGACCAAGCTCAGCGGAGCCGTCCTGGTCACACGCTGCACCGCCCTCACCATCGACCCGACCCGCCTCAACGACCCGGAACACGCCACCGCAGCCGCGTTGGCCGGACTCGCCCGACGGGTCGTCGCACTCACCGAGGAGATCACCACTCTCGACCGGCAGCTGGCACCCCTGGTCCGCCAAGCCGCACCACACACCAGCGCCCTGTTCGGCGTCGGCACCGACGTCGCCGCGCAACTGCTCACCACCGCCGGCGACAACCCCGACCGGCTGCACTCCGAAGCCGCCCTGGCCCACCTCTGCGGCGCAGCACCCATACCCGCCAGCTCCGGACGAGTGCGCCGCCACCGCCTCCACCGAGGAGGCGACCGCGGCGCCAACCACGCCCTACACACCATCGCCCTCTGCCGCCTGCGCTACGACCCACGCACCCGCGCCTACCAGCAACGACGCATCACCGAAGGCCTCAGCAAGCAAGAGATCCTCCGCTGCCTCAAGCGCTACATCGTCCGCGACGTCTACACCGCCCTACGCGCAGACTTCGCCGCCCTCACCCCTTGACCTCCATAGGAGCATCGGGATGGC
>NZ_WAAS01000502.1:0-1331 GCF_008806585.1 Micromonospora sp. AMSO12t | reverse complement strand
TGAGGTTCCCCCGGTAGCTCGGAGGCTTTCGATCATGCTCTGATGGAGCTGAAGGGAGTCATCCGTGGCAGCACCGAAGAAGTACCCCGATGAGCTGCGTGAACGTGCGGTGCGCTTGTATCGGGAGTCGGACCCGAAGCCCGTGATCCGCCAGCTGGCGCGGCAGCTTGGGGTGCATCACGAGGCCTTGCGCAACTGGATCCGCCAGGACGAAGCCGACCGGGGCCAGCGCAACGACCGGCCGACCACCTCGGAGTTGGAGGAGCTGCGTCGGCTGCGGCGGGAGAACGCCGAGTTGAAGCGGGCCAACGAGATCCTGAAGGCCGCGTCGGCTTTTTTCGCCTCGGAGCTCGACCCGACCCGGCGACGGTCGTGACGCTCGTCGACGAGCTGAAAGACCGCTTCGGGGTCGAGCCCGTCCTCCGGGTCCTCAACGTCGCCGTCTCCACCTACTATGGGTGGCTCGCCCAGACCGCAAACCCGTCTGCCCGGCGAGCCGAGGATGCGGAGCTGGCCGTCGAGATCGCGGAGATCCACGACGTGTCGGGTGGCACCTACGGCAGTCCGCGGGTGCACGCCATGTTGCGTCGGCAGGGCCGGCGGGTGGGTCGCAAGCGGGTGGAGCGGTTGATGCGCGACGCCGGCTTGCAGGGGGCGTTTCTGCGCAAGAAGTGGCGTATCCCCTCGACCCGGTCGAACCCGAAGGCGACACCTGCTCCGGACCTGGTCAACCGGCAGTTCACCGCTGCGGCGCCGAACCGGCTGTGGGTCGCCGATGCTACCCGGATCCCCTGCGGCGAGGGCGTGTTCTGGCTGGCCGCCGTCCGGGATGTGTTCTCCAACCGCATCGTGGGCTGGCGCTGCTCCGACCGCTGCGACACCGACCTGATCCTCGGCGCTCTGGAATACGGCATCTGGTCGCGCGATGTCCGCGACGGCCAACTGATCCACCACTCAGACCGCGGGTCGAACTACACGTCGTTCCGCTTCGCGCAACGCCTGGCCGACAACGGCATCCTGCCCTCGATGGGCTCGGTCGGTGACAGCTACGACAACGCCCTGATGGAGAACTTCTGGTCGACGTTGAAGATCGAACTTGTCTACCGCAACTCGTGGCGGACCCGGGATGAGGCGGAGAACGCGATCTTCACCTACATCGACGGCTGGTACAACACCCGCCGCATCCAGAAAGACCTCGGCTGGCGATCCCCAGACGAGTACGAAGCCGCTTGGCACACCCACCAGGCCCAACAGGACGAGACGGCTATCGTTCAGCCTGAGCCCACCGGCGCCAGGTAACCAACCCTCCGGCAAACCGGGGGAACCTCAGG
>NZ_WAAS01000501.1:0-1390 GCF_008806585.1 Micromonospora sp. AMSO12t | reverse complement strand
GGTGTCCCTATGGGTTTCGTCAAGCGGGGACCGGGCTGGTGGGGCGTGGCTGGTAGGGGATCTTGTCGCGGAGCATGGCGTATAGGACGTCGCAGCGGCGTCGGGCGAGGCAGATGAGGGCGGCGTTGTGGCGTTTGCCTTCGGCGCGTTTCCGGTCGTAGTAAGCGCGGCTGACGGGGTCGGCCAAGGCGGCGAACGCGGCGAGGAAGAAGGCTCGTTTGAGGTGTTTGTTGCCGCCTCGGGGTGGATGTTCGCCGCGGATGCTGCTGCCGGATCGTCGGGTGACGGGTGCCAGGCCGGCGTAGGCGGCGAGGTGGCCGGGGGTGGGGAAGGCGGTGCCGTCGCCGACTTCGAGCAGGATCCGGGCGGCGGTCCTGACACCGATGCCGGGCATCGAGGTCAGGACCGAAGCGAGAGGGTGCGCATCGAGGATCCTCTCGACCTCGCCTGCGACCTGGTCACGTTGTCGCAGGACATCTCGGAGGCTGTCAGCCAGGCGAGGCAAGATCGTCTCCGCGGCCTGGGTGCCGGGGACGGTGACGGTCTGCTCGTCGAGCGCGTTCATGATCTGCTCGACGAGGCGTTCACCCATGCGTGGGGCGTGAGGCCCGGCGACGGACAGCAGTTTGCGACGTCCGGCCTTGCGTAGCCCGAGCGGTCCCCCGCAGCGCGACAGCAGTTCCAGCACGGCCTTGTGCTGCACTTTCGGGCCGAGAACCCGTTCCAGGGCGGGGTGGATCTGAGTGAGCAAGCCACGGATCCGGTTGGACACCCGGGTGGCTTCGCCAGCGAGGTCGTCGTCGAAGCCGACCAGGACCTCCAGCTCCGCCAGCGCTTCGTCGCCGACATCGACCCGGCGCAGCGTGTGCGGCAGGGTGCGGGCGGCGTCAGCGATCACGTAGGCGTCCCGGGCATCGGTCTTCGCCGCACCGGGGTACAGGTCAGCGATGCGGCGCATCGCCAGACCGGGTAGGTAAGCCACCTGATGACCGCACGCCCGAGCCACCGCGACCGGCAGGGCGCCGATCGAGGCCGGCTGGTCGACCACCACCAGAACCCGGCCGTGGCGGACGAGCTTGTCGAACAGTTGCCGAAGCCGGGCCTCCGTGTTCGGCAACGCCGCGTCGTGCAGCCGCTTGCCGTCCGGTGCCAACCCGACCGCGTGGTGATCACCTTTGCCGACGTCCAAGCCGAGGTAGACGCCGTATCCGTCGTTCACCAGACCCGCCTCCACGCATCGATCCCGTGGCCTCGGCCGCTGGTCCAGGCGTCGGACTGCCGGCAGCCACGTTACGAAGAGACCTACCCCAACACGGGTGGCCGTGTCCCTATCAGCGGTCCGCCGACGCCACCCGACCCGGCGACAACACCCCCCGGATCATCCAAACGA
>NZ_WAAS01000500.1:0-1406 GCF_008806585.1 Micromonospora sp. AMSO12t | reverse complement strand
GGCCGGCCGGTGGACCCCCGGCGGTACGTCGAGCCGCCGCAGGTGGAGACCCTCGACGAGAACCCGCTCATCCGGATCTCCGGCTGGGCGCTGAACCCGGGCCAGCAGCTGCTCGACGTGCGTACGCAACGGTCGGGCCCGCCGGATTCCGCGCCGGCCGAGGAGCCGGGGGCCGCCCCCGGGCCGGGCGCCGCCGCACGCCCGGTGCCGATCCGGCTGGCGGTGCTCAGCGACTACGACGGCGTGACCTGGCGGGTCGGCGCCACGTACCGCAACGCGGGGCGGATCCTGCCCGTGACGGCGCCGGCGGCCGACAGCACCGTGGAGACGGTACGGCAGGAGATCACCGTCGCCGGGCTGAGCGGCCGGCTGCTGCCCGCCGTCGCCACCCCACGCCAGGTCACCGGCGCCCGGGTGGCGTACGACCCGACGACCGGGACGCTGATCCGCCCGGAGGGCCTGACCCCGGGGCTGCGCTACGACGTGACGTCGGCGCTGGAGACGCCCGACTCCAACCTGCTCGCCACGGCGGACGTGCCGGCCGGCGAGGAGGTGGCCCGGGTGTTGCGGGTCGCCGACGGGGTGCCGGAACCGTTGCGCCGGCTCGCCGCCCAGCTGGCCGAGTCCAACGGCGCCCCGTACGCGCGGGCCGCCGCCGTGGAGCAGTTCCTCGCCGAGCACTACCGCCTCGTCGCGGACGCGCCCAGCGGGCACGCGTACCCGAACCTGAACTTCTTCCTCTTCGGCCCCCGCAACGCCGGCGGGCAGCGGGGCACCTCCGAGCAGTTCGCGGCGGCGTTCGCCGTGCTGGGCCGGCTGACGGGGCTGCCGACCCGGGTGGTGGTGGGCTTCCGTGCCGCCGGCGACGGTCCGGTCCGGGCCGGCGACGCGTACGCCTGGCCGGAGGTGCTCTTCGAGGGGCTGGGCTGGGTGCCGTTCGACCCGCTGCCCAGGCCCGACGAGGAGCCGCGCCCGGTGGAGGAGGACTTCCGCCCCGCGCCGGAGGAGCCGCCCCCGTCGGAGGTGCCGGAGCCCACGGTCGAGCCGACCGTGTCGCCGGAACCGGCCGCCGCGCCGGGCGGGCGGGCCGGCTCCGGTGGACCGTCGACGGCGCTGCTGGTCGGCGGCGGGACGGGCGGCGTGCTGCTGCTGGTCGTGGTCGCGCTGCTCGCGCTGCTGCTGATGCGCCGGGCGCTGACCCGGGCGCGGCTGGAGCGGGGCGACCCCGGCCAGCGGATCGCCGGCGCCTGGCGGGAGGTGACCGACGCGCTGCGGCTGTCCGGGCACCCGGTCGGCGGGAATCTCTCCGCCTCCGAGGTCGCCGCCCACGCCCGCCGGGCCGTCGCCGATGCCCGCGCGAGGCGGTCCGGGCACGCCCCGACGACGGCCGGCCCCTCCCCCGGTCC
>NZ_WAAS01000499.1:0-1437 GCF_008806585.1 Micromonospora sp. AMSO12t | reverse complement strand
TGTGGGCCGGGAGGGTGAGGTGGGATGGGGCGGATGAGCGCCTAGGCTGGGCGGATGGTTGATCGCACCGTGCCCGGCCCGACCGATGCGAGCGTGCGGCGGGCACTGCACCGGGCCGCGAGCGGGCGGGCGCTCGACGTCGACGAGGCCGCCGCGCTGCTGGCCGCCCGGGGCGGGGCGCTGGACGAACTGCTCGACGTGGCGGGCGCCGTGCGCGACGCCGGGCTGCGCGAGGCCGGGCGGCCGGGCGTGGTCACGTACTCGAAGAAGGTCTTCATTCCTCTCACCCGGCTGTGCCGGGACCGGTGCCACTACTGCACCTTCGCGACCGTGCCGCACCGGCTGCCGGCGGCCTTCCTCGACCGGGACGAGGTCCTCGCCATCGCGCGGGCGGGCGCGGCGCAGGGCTGCAAGGAGGCCCTGTTCACGCTCGGCGACCGGCCGGAGGAGCGCTGGCCGGCGGCCCGGCAGTGGCTGGACGAGCGCGGCTACGACTCCACCCTGGACTACCTGCGCGCCTGCGCGGTGGCGGTGCTGGAGGAGACCGGGCTGCTGCCGCACCTGAACCCGGGCGTGCTCTCCTGGTCGGAGTTGCAGCGGCTCAAGCCCGTCGCGCCCAGCATGGGGATGATGCTGGAGACCACGGCGACGCGGCTGTGGTCGGAGCCGGGCGGCCCGCACTTCGGCTCACCGGACAAGGAGCCGGCGGTACGGCTGCGGGTGCTCGACGACGCGGGCCGGGTCGGCGTGCCCTTCACCACCGGCATCCTGATCGGCATCGGCGAGACCCCGGCCGAGCGGGTCGACGCGATCTTCGCGATCCGCCGGGCGCACCGCGAGTACGGCCACCTCCAGGAGGTGATCGTGCAGAACTTCCGCGCGAAGCCGGACACGGCGATGCGCGGGATGCCCGACGCCGAACTGCGCGATCTGGCCGCCACGGTGGCGGTGGCCCGGGTGCTGCTCGGGCCGAAGGCCCGGATCCAGGCCCCGCCGAACCTCATCGCGGGCGAGTACGACCTGCTGCTGCGCGCCGGCATCGACGACTGGGGCGGGGTGTCCCCGCTGACCCCGGACCACGTCAACCCGGAGCGTCCCTGGCCGCAGATCGACGAGCTGGCCCGGCACACGGAGAAGTCCGGCTTCACCCTGCGCGAGCGGCTGACGATCTACCCCGAGTACGTGCGGGCCGGCGATCCGTGGCTGGATCCGCGCCTGCTGCCGCACGTCGGCGCGCTGGCCGATCCGGCGACCGGGCTGGCCGTCGAGGCGGCCCGACCGGTGGGCCGGCCCTGGCAGGAGCCCGACGAGACGTACGGCGGCCGGACCGACCTGCACGCGACCATCGACACCACGGGGCGCACCGGTGACCGGCGCGGCGACTTCGACCACGTCTACGGCGACTGGGCGGAGGTGGCCGGCAAGGTCACCGCCGGG
>NZ_WAAS01000498.1:0-1454 GCF_008806585.1 Micromonospora sp. AMSO12t | reverse complement strand
GGCGCCATCGGGGCGACCGCGCCGAAGACGGCGGTCCCGCTCGGTGCCCGGTCCCGGTCGTCGAAGCGGCCCTCGTGGCCCTGGTCGAACCGGTTGTCCGGGCCCTGGTCGAACCGGCTCTCGGTGCCCTGGTCGAACCGGTTGTCCTGACCCTGGTCGAAGCGCGGGTCCGGTCCTTGGCCGAAGCGCGGGTCCGGTCCCTGCTCGAAGCGCGGATCCGGTCCCTGGCCGAAGCGCGGGTCCGGCCCCTGGTCGAAGCTGGGCGCCGGCGCGTGGTCCGGCCGGTGTCCGCGCGGGTCCTCCTGCTCCGGCTCGTCCGCCGGCTCAGGGCGGGCCGGTCGGCCGTACACCCGAGGCTGCGGCGCGGGCGCACCGCCCGGTCGCAGGGCCTGGTCGGTCGGCGGCAGCACCCGGCTGGCCAGCGGCACCGAGGCGCTCGCCGAGACGCTGCCGGCGGCCGGCTCGGCACCCTCCGGCGACGGTACGGCCGCCCGCCCGCCCACCTCCGGCGAGGTGCGCGGCGCGGGGACCGCAGGACCGGCGGGCGACTGCGGCTCGTCGTGCCGGGAGCCGGCCTGGGCCCAACCCGGCTGCTCCTGCTCGTACGCCGGCAGGCCGCCGTCCCGGCCGGGCTGCTCGGGGGCGAACTGGGCCGGCGGCGCGTAGTCGACGGGCGGGGCGGAGGCCAGGCTGGCGCCGGGCACCCGCTGCTCCTGCGGCGGCAGCGGCACGGCGTTGGCCGGCGAGATGCCGGGCCCCGGTGCGGGCTGGTAGATCGGGGGTTCCTCGGCCCGCTCCGGCTCCCAGCCGTTGCCGGCCCGGCCCGGGGCGGGCTCGCCCGCCTCCGCGCGGCCCCACACCTCGTCCGCCGACCACGGCTCGACGTCCGGTACGGCCGGGCGCTCGGCGGCGTTGCCGGCCCACTGCGGCGGGTTCTCCGCAGCGGGACCCCACGGCTTCGGACCGCCGTCGCCGGGTACCGGGACGGAGGCGCGGCCGGGCGGGGTGGAGGTGGGCTGCGGGGCACCCCAGCCGTTCGCGTCCCGGTCGTCGGACTGCGAGGGTACGGACGCGGCACCCCGTGGGGAGCGCTCGTCCCGGGCCGGCCACTCGCCGCCCTGGGGCTGGTCGTCCCGGGGCGCGTCGTCGCGGGAGGCGGCCCAGGTGCCACCCGGAGGCTGCTCCGCACCGGCGTCCCAGCCGGGCTGCTCGCCCTGCTGCTGCTCGGTGCCGGACCAGCCGCCGGAGCGGTTGGGGTCGTCCTGCTGCTGTCCGGGGTTCCAGCCGTTGGCGGGGTCCCGAGCCGGAAGGCCTGACGATTCTTAGCGCCAGCTCGCCTACGGCGACCAACGCCGCCTGGAGATCGCCGTCGCGCTCGCCGACGGGCCCCGGCTACTGCTGCTCGACGAACCCTCCGCCGGCCTCGCCACCGACGAGATCACCCGCCTCGCGGA
>NZ_WAAS01000497.1:0-1466 GCF_008806585.1 Micromonospora sp. AMSO12t | reverse complement strand
CAGGACTACCCGTCCCTGCACGGCGGGGTGCCGCTCCCCGACGCGGGGGCGACCGCCCCGCAGGGCGCGAACACCGGCTGGTCGCCCCCACCACCCGCACTCCCGGGCCACCCTCCGGCCGCAGTCCCGGGGCCCTCACCGGCCGCGATCCCCGGACCTCCACCGGCCGCGATCCCAGGGCCTCCGCCCACCGCAGCCCCGGGGCCTCCGCCAACAGCAGTTCTTGAGCCTCCACCGGCCGTGGCCCCTTGGCCTCCACCGGCCGTGGCTCCTGGGCCTCCGCATGCCGCCGCCTCGGGCCGTCCAGCGACCGGGGCCCCGGCCCGTCCACCGGTCGAGGCCTCTGGTCCCCCACCGGCCACGGCGTCGGGATGGGGGCCGGACGCCTCGGCCTGGGCACCGCCGACGCCCACCGCGCAGGCCACACCGGCCACCCCGAACGCTCCCACGGGCCCGACGGTCCCGCCGGGCCCGACGGTCCCGCCGGGCCCGACTCCAGGCCCGAGCCCGACCCCAGGCCCGAACTCGACCTCTGGCCCGACCCCGGGCCCGGGCCTCGGCGCGGTCGGCGCGCCTGCCCCCGGCTCTGCCGGCGACCGCATGGCGGTCGGGGCGGGCAGAGGTCCGTCGGTGGCCGCCGGAGGTGGCGTACCCGCTCCTCGGGCTCCGCAGATCGGGCCCGCCCCGGTCGACCTCGACATGCCATTCAGCCTCGACCAGCCAGCCGTACCCGTTCCGGTGGCGTCCCCGCAGCCCGTGGGCACCGCCCGGACCGACACAGCGCCGGCCAACTCGACTCGTCCCAGCGGTCCGGGCGAGCCGGCCCAGGGGTTCGCCAAGCGGCAGGACGGTGCCTCGCCGGACGCCACGGCCGACGCCTTCCCGGGTGGTCGGCCGTCGTCCCACGACACGGCGCCCGGCCCCGGCGGATCCGCCGGGGCTGACGGCCTCCACCGGACCGGCGACGCCCCGACGGCCGGCTCGCCGGCTATGGGCGGGAACGGGACCGGCGGCCCGGCGAACGGGAGCATCATCAGCAGCCCTGCGAATGGGAGTAGCGGCGTCCCGACGGAGGGCAGTGCCGGCGGCCCGGCGGATGACGGTGTCGGCGACCCGGCGAAGGGCAGTGCCGGCGGGCCGACCGATGACGGTTCCGGCGGTCTGACGCACGGGAGTGCCGGCGGTCCGACGCACGGGGGTGCCGGTAGTGCCGCGAATGACGGTGCCGGCGCTCCCGCGAACGGGGGTGCCGGCGGGGCGGCGACGGGCGGCGGCCAGGCCAACGGCGGCGGGGCGCGGATGCCGGCCGAGTCGCCGTGGGCGCAGCCGCCGCAGCGGCCCGCCACGGCGGCCGTCGAGCCCGGCCCGGGACCCGGCGCGACCGATCCCGCGCCCACGCACCAGGGCGCCGCGCTCCGACGGACCCTCCACCACCAGCAACCGGCCCAGCCAGGCCCGGCCGGCCA
>NZ_WAAS01000496.1:0-1474 GCF_008806585.1 Micromonospora sp. AMSO12t | reverse complement strand
GTCCCCCGACCCGTCCGTGTCCCCGGCGTCGCCCGACCCGTCCGTGTCCCCGGCGTCGCCCGACCCGTCCGTGTCCCCGGCGACCGGTGGGCCAGCGGGGGACGCGGCGCCGTCGGGGAGCGTCGTCGACGGGCTGCTCGCCGCGCCGATGCCCACTGAGCCGATGCCCGCCGAGCCGCGCGGCGCCGCCGCCGAGGACGCCGACGTGCGGGCGGTGGCCGGCACCGCGCTGGGTCTGGTCGACCTGGCGGACGGGGACCTGCCCGCCGCCGGCCTCGCCTTCGCCCGGTCGCTGTCGGCGGCCCGGGAGGCGGGGCGACCGCGTACGGAGCTGGTCTGCGCCAGCCGGGCGGCCCTGTTGCACGCCGTCCGGGGCGAGCTGCGGGCCGCCGAGACCCTCGCCAGGGACGCCCTCGCCATGCCGCCCTGCCACGGCTGGTCCTGCCGGGAGGACTGCGCCCACGCGTACCTGGCCCTGGCCCTGGTCGCGCTGCACCGGGACCAGCCCGAGGAGGCGGAGGCGAACCTGGCGCTGGCCGCGCCGGCCACCGGCGAGCCCGTGGTGGGGGCGGTGGCGGCGCTGTGCCGGGCGTACCTGCTGCGGGACGCCGGTGACCTGCCCGAGGGCCACCGGGTGCTGGCCGAGGCACGGGAGCGGCTGGCCGACCGCCCCCGTGCCGGCGAGCTGACGCACTGGCTGCTGGCCGCCGAGTCGGACGTACGCGGGGCACGAGGTGACCTGGGCGCCGCCCGGGAACTGCTCGGGCGGGCACCCGACGCGGCCGCCCCGCCGCTGGCCGTCGCCCTCGCCCGGGTGGAGTTGCGTGCCGGCGACCCGCGCGCCGCCGGGTACGCGCTGCCGGACTGGGAGGCGCCGGAGGCGGCCGGCTGGCCGCTGCCCGTACGCCTGGACGCCGCCGTGCTCGACGCGGTGCTGGCCGGGCGCGCGGGCGACGACCGGCGGGCCGGACGGCTGCTGGAGCGGGCTCTCGACCTGGCCGGGCCGGAGGGGTTCCGGCGGGCGTTCACCCGCGCCGAGCCCGGGGTCCGTGACCTGCTCGCCGCGCACCTGGACGCCGGTACCGCGCACTGGCCGACGGTCAGCGACCTCGTCCGGGGCGCCGACGCGCCGGCCGAGCGGGCCCCGGCGGAGCGGGGCACGGGGGCGCTGGACGAGCCGCTGACCGAGCGGGAACTGACGATCCTGCGCTACCTGCAGAGCATCCTGTCCAACGTGGAGATCGCGGCCGAGCTGTCCCTGTCGGTCAACACGGTCAAGACCCACGTGCGCAACATCTACCGCAAGCTCGACGCCACCCGCCGCCGCGAGGCCGTCCGCCGAGCCCGCGCCCTCCACCTCATCTAACCCACCCCACCTCGCCCCGTCCCTCCGCCCCTCCACCGCGTCGATCATGCAGTTGTGGTGGGCGAACTGCCCTCTGCCGCCCCATTTGCGGGGCACCAGAACTGCATG
>NZ_WAAS01000495.1:0-1504 GCF_008806585.1 Micromonospora sp. AMSO12t | reverse complement strand
CGGGTGGGGCGTCGCGGAGTCGTGCGGCGAGTTCGTGGAGGTGCTGTTGGGCGTCGGCGCTCTGCCAGTGGTGACGTTGGCGTTGGGCGATGTCGGCGTACTGGGTGGTGAGGGGTGGCAGCGAGGGCGCGCGACCGTGGGCCAGGTCGGTGTAGAGGTGGTCGAGTTCGGTGTGGAACACGCCGACGGACCAGCCGTCGAGGACGATGTGGTGCCAGGTGAGGCAGAGCACGTGGCTGGTGGGGGCGAGTTGGAGGACGTGGCTGCGCAGTAACGGGCCGGTGGTGAGGTCGAATGGTTGGTCGAGTTCGGCGCGCAGGATTTCGCGGACGTGGTGGTCGTGGTGGTCCGGGTGGATGTGGCTGAGGTCGTGGCGGGTGCGGTGATGCGTGGGCTCGGGGTGGACGATCTGGACGGGGATGCCGTCGTGCTCGGCGAAGGTGGTGCGTAGGACTTCGTGCCGGCGGATGATCTCGTCGATGGCGGTGTCGAGGTGGTCGAGGTCGAGTTCGCCGTCGATGTGCCAGGCGGTCTGGGTGTTGTAGGCGGTGGACTTCGGGTCGAGGGTGTGCAGGAACCACAGGCGTTGCTGCGCGAACGACAGGACCCGACCCGGCGACGAGGTCTTGCCGCCCGGCGGGACGAGGACCGGCTCCGGCTCGCTCGGTTCCCCGGCGCCGGTCACCACCGGATCGTCCTCGCCGCCGGTCGACGGACCGGCCGTCACCTCGGCCCGTAGCTGGTCGGCCATCGCGGCCACGGTCTGCGCCTCGAACACGATCGCGGCGGAGATCGGCAGCCCGAACCGCTCACGCAGCCGGACGGCGACCATCGTGGCCCGCAGCGAGTGCCCGCCCAGGGAGAAGAAGTTGTCGTCGCGGCCCGGCGACTTGCCGAGCACCTCCGCCCACACCTGCGCCACCCGCCGCTCCAGGTCGTCGCGGGGCGCCTCGCCGACCCGCTCCGCCGGGGCGGGCAGCGCGGCCCGGTCCAGCTTGCCGTGCGGGGTGAGCGGCAGAGCGGCCAGCCGGACCCACGCGGCGGGAACCATGGTCGCCGGCAGGTACCGGGCCGCGTACTCGGCCAGCGTCGCGTCGTCCGGACCGGCCTCGGGCACGACGTACCCGACGAGCCGGGGGCCGGCCGTGCCCTGGTGCAGCCCGACGGCGGCGGCCCGTACGTCCGGATGGCGCAGCAGCACGCTCTCGATCTCGCCCAGCTCGATCCGGTGGCCGTGCAGCTTCACCTGGTCGTCGACCCGGCCGGCGAAGTGGTAGGTGCCGTCCGGTAGCTGACGCGCCAGGTCGCCGGTGCGGTACAGGCGGCTGCCCGGCGGCCCGTACGGGTCGGGCGGGAAGCGCTCGGCGGTCAGGGCGGGACGGTCGTGGTACCCCCGGGCCACCCCCGGCCCGCCGATGAACACCTCGCCCAGGCTGCCGGCGGGCACCGGACGCAGGTCGTCGGTGAGCAGCCGGATGGCGGCGCCCGCGGCCGGATGCCCGAG
>NZ_WAAS01000494.1:0-1552 GCF_008806585.1 Micromonospora sp. AMSO12t | reverse complement strand
GGCGGCGGCTCGCTCGGCCGGCCGGTGAGCCCCAACATGGGCCCGATGATGGGCGGCGGCGCGGCCGGCGCCAATCGCGGTGGCGGCCGGGGCGCTGGTGGCAAGCTCGGCGCCGGCGGCAAGCTCGGTGCGGGTGGCATGGGCCCGATGATGGGCGGTGCGGCCGGTGGGGCCGGCCGTGGCGGCGGGCGCGCGGGTGCCGCCGGCGTGGGCGCCAAGGGCGTCGGTGCGGGCGCGCGGGGCGTCGGTGGCATGGCCGGCATGGGCGCCGGCTACGGCGAGGAGGAGACCCCTCGCAACACCTGGCTGGAGGAGGACGAGGACGTCTGGGGTGCGGACGGCGGCGGTACGCCGGGCATCCTGCGCTGACGGAGTCACGCCGAGCGCCGTCCACCGCACCGGTGGGCGGCGCTCGACGTTGTCCGGGCGGGATCGGGGCGGTGCGGGAGAAGGGCGTCAGCCGGTCGTGGCGTCCGTTGCGGACGGGCGGCGGCCCGGGCGCCAGCCCCGGCGTCGCCCGCGGATCAGGATCGGTTTGACGGACAGCAGCAGCGCGGCGACGAGCGTGCCGACGACGGCGGCCCAGACCGCGACGGTGCCCTGCCAGGCGAGCGGGTCCTCGGTGGAGGGCGGTGCCGGCATCGCGCCGGCCGGCGGGTCGGTACGGGTGCCGAGCACGGTCGCCACCGCCCGGTACGGGTTCACCACCCCGTGGCCGACCTCGGCGTTCTTCCCCTCGGGCGGGCTGTCGGCCGTCCGGATCAGCCGGTCGGCGACCTGCTCCGGGTCGAGGTCGGGGTGGGCGGCCCGGACCAGCGCGGCCACCCCGGAGACGTACGCGGCGGCGAAGCTGGTGCCGCCCTGCGGCTCGGCGAGGAAGCCCTCGCCCCCGGGGGCCGGGCCGAGGATGTTCAGCCCGGGTGCCGCGAGGTCGACGTAGTCCCCGCTGACCGAGCTGCCCACGTGACCGCCTTCCTCGTCCACCCCGGCGACCGCGATCACTCCCGGGTAGGCGGCCGGGAACGCGGGCCTGTCCTGCTGGTTCTCCTGGCGGTTGCCGGCGGCGGCCACCACGACCACCCCCTCGTCGAGGGCGTAGCGGACGGCGTCGGCGAGGTCCTGCCGGTCCAGGGTCACCAGCGACAGGTTGATCACGTCGGCGCCGTTCTGCACCGACCAGCGGATCGCCTCGGCGATCTGCCCCGGCAGCCCCTCGTCGGCGGTGGTCCTGGTGTCGGGCAGGACGCGTACCGGGAGGATCCTGGCCTGCGGCGCGATGCCGCTGAACGACGCGCCGGTGCCCTCCTTCCCGGCGATGATGCCGCCGACGATGGTGCCGTGGCCGGCGAGGTCGCAGCGGCCCTGCTGCTGCGGCAGGCCGTTGAAGTCCCGGCCCGCCTTGACCTGGCCCTTCAGGGCGGGATGGAGGGCGGAGACGCCGGAGTCGATGACCGCCACCGTGATGCCGGCGCCCCGGGAGATCCGCCAGGCCGACGAGGGTTCGAGTCTCCTCAGCGGCCACGGCGTCTCGGCGGGGGCGGCGACGCCGTGG
>NZ_WAAS01000493.1:0-1572 GCF_008806585.1 Micromonospora sp. AMSO12t | reverse complement strand
CGCCCGGCGGCCCGGGCGACCGGGCGGAGGAGCTCGTGCCCCTCAACAGCCAGTACGCCTCCGCGACGCGCCGGGACACGCCCCGCGTACAGGGGCGCGTCCGGGTCGAGGGGCTGTGGACGCCCGCCACGCACCGGGACGCGCCCGTGCGGGGGTGACGGCCCCGGGTCAGGGATGGAGCGTCAGCCCGGGCGCAGCGGTTCCAGCCGCGCCCCGACGTACTCGCGGTAGCCCTCGATGTCGGCAGGCGATCCCGCCGCCTCCTCGCCGCACCGCTCAGACGGAGGCGAGGCGGGTGGAGGTTGCCCGGTCAGCCCGGAATCGTGATCCGACCCTCGACGGCGGCGGAGGCGATGTCGGTGCGGTGGTGCGAGCCGGCCAGCTCCACCCCGGCGACCAGCGCGTACGCGGCGTCCCGGGCGGTGGGCAGGTCGACGCCCGTGGCGGTGGCGCAGAGCACCCGGCCGCCGGAGGAGAGCAGCGCCCCGTCGGCGCCCCGTCGGGTGCCGGCGTGGATGATCCCCGGCCCCTCGCCCCCGGTGATCACGTCGCCGGTGCGCGGGGCGGCCGGGTAGCCCTCGGCGGCCACCACGACCGTGACGCCGGCACCGTCGCGCCAGCGCAGCGGCGGGTGCCCGGCCAGCGTGCAGGTCGCGGCGGCGTGCAGCAGCCCGGCCAGCGGGGTCTCCAGCAGCGCCAGCACCACCTGCGTCTCCGGGTCACCGAAGCGGGCGTTGAACTCGATCACCCGGGGGCCCTCGGCGGTGATCGCCAGCCCGACGTAGAGCAGCCCCGCGAACGGGGTGCCCCGCCGGGCCATCTCCGCCAGGGTCGGGTGCACGACGTCGCGCATGACCTCGTCGACAAGTCCGGACGGCGCCCAGGGCAGCGGCGCGTACGCCCCCATGCCGCCGGTGTTCGGGCCGGTGTCGCCGTCGCCGACCCGCTTGAAGTCCTGCGCCGGCAGCAGCGGCACCGCCGCCTCGCCGTCGGTGACCACGAAGAGGGAGACCTCCGGGCCGGACAGGTATTCCTCGACGACGACCCGGCCGCACTCCTCGGCGTGCCGCAGCGCGGCGGCGCGGTCGTCGGTCACCACGACGCCCTTGCCGGCGGCGAGCCCGTCGTTTTTCACCACGTACGGCGCGCCGAACTCGTCCAGCGCCCTGCCGGTGCTCTCCGCGTCCGTGCAGGTGTACGCGCGGGCGGTCGGTACGCCTGCGGCAGTCATGACGTCCTTGGCGAACGTCTTCGAGCCCTCCAGCCGGGCCGCCTCGGCGGACGGCCCGAACGCGGCGATCCCCTTGGCGCGTACGGCGTCGGCGACCCCGGCCACCAGCGGCGCCTCCGGCCCGATCACCACCAGGTCGGCCCCGGTCTCCACCGCCAGCGCGGCAACGCCCGCCGGATCGCACGGATCGACGGCCCGCACCGAGGCGACCGAGGCGATCCCGGGATTACCGGGCGCCGCGATCAACTGCTCGACGGCCGGATCCGCAGCCAACCCGAGCGCGAGCGCATGCTCCCGCCCCCCACCACCAAGAAGAAGAACCCGCACACCGGCATCCTACT
>NZ_WAAS01000492.1:0-1609 GCF_008806585.1 Micromonospora sp. AMSO12t | reverse complement strand
TGTCCGGGGCGGGCGGCGCGGTGGCCCGGGCCGGGGCGACCCGGGCCGTCTCGGCCAGCGCGACGCCGACCAGCACCAGGAGCCCGCCGGTGAGCTGGGCGGTGTTGAGGGCCTCACCGGGGCCGATGACGACCCAGGCGACCGCCGAGGCGAGCACCGGCTCGGCCATGCCGATGATCCCGACGCTGGTCGCGGGCAGGTGCCGCATCGCCCCGGCCACCAGCAGGTACGGCGCGATCGAGCCGAGCACCACCGCGTACGCGCAGAGCAGCGCCACGGGCACGCCCCCCTCGGTGTCGGCGGCCAGCGGCTCCCAGCCGCCGGTGCCCACGGTGACCGCGCGGGTGAGCAGGCCCGCCACGGCGGAGGCGCCGAACGCCCAGGTGCACAGCGACAACGTGTCCCGACGCGCCGCTCCGTGTGCGCCGAGCACGTAGTAGGCGGCGAGGAAGACCGCGGCGCCGAGACCGGCGAGCACGCCGAGGCCGTCCAGCTTCAGTTCGCCCCACACCTCGGCCACGCAGCCGAGGCCGACCAGGCTCAACGCCAGACCGGCCCAGAGCCGCGGGCGCACCCGGTGGCGCTGACCGAACCGGGCCCAGAGGGCGACCAGCAGCGGGGCGGTGTACTCGAACAGCAGCCCGATCCCGACCGGCAGCCGGGAGATGGCGACGAAGTAGAGCATCGGTACGGCGAAGAACCCGGCCAGCCCGTACCCGATCAGCAGCGGCAGCTGGCCGGGGGTGGCCCGGAGCCGGCGGGCCCCCGGACGCAGCAGCACGCTCAGCACCAGCAGCCCGGTGACGGCGCCGGCGGCGCGCAGCAGGGTGAGCTGCGGGGCGTCCAGGCCGGCGCGGAGCACCAGCTTGGAGACGGTGCCGTTGACGGCGAAGAGCCCGGCCGAGGCGAGCACCATGGCGACCCCGAGGACGGGGCGGGGGGTTGTCACGAGCGGAGGCTACCGCCGCGGTCCCCTGCCGGCGTCCAGCACGGCCGCGGCGGCGGACGCCGGGGCCGACACCTGCCGGGACGTCGACCGAGGTCCGCGCGTCACACGTTGCATTTTCGTCGGAGGGAGGGTGTACTGTCAGCAGCAGTTAGAACGAGTGTTCGATTGCCTCGAACGCCCGTTCCAACCATCCGGGGCGGTGTTTCGCGGCGCGGCTCCGGGCGGTGCGGCTCCGCGGGCCGCACCTGGGTCCCGGGCAGTCGCGAGTCCGGGCCCGTCAGGCAGGAGCGTCGCCCGCCGCCCACGACCCCCGGGCGGCGGGCGACGAACCCGCCGGTAACGCCGGCCGGGTGTGGTGTGGGGAAGCGTCCACACCCGGCCGGCCACCCCACCGGTGCGTCTTCCTCCGCACCACTCGACCCGGCGTCCCGCCGGCGGCCCAGGGCCGTCTCCGGGACGGCGCCTCGGCCACGTGGAGGAGACAGTCCCATGCCGACCAACCCGGCTCAGGCACCGACGGTGCCGGCGCACGTGCTGCCGCACCGCACCCCCGCCCAGCTTCTCGCGGTGGCCCGGCGCGGGCTGGCCGAGGCCGCCCAGACCCGTCCCGACGGCCTCCGCTACGCCGCCGCCCACCTGGCCGCGCTCCGCGCGGCCGCG
>NZ_WAAS01000491.1:0-1609 GCF_008806585.1 Micromonospora sp. AMSO12t | reverse complement strand
ACCGAGCCCGGTGGTGCCGGGCAGGCCGCCGCCACCGCCACCGCCGCCGAGCGCGGGGACCGTCGGGGCGCCGGCACCGGCCAGACCGCTGCCGTAGTCGTCGGCGAGGCTGCCCGTGCTCGGGTCGTAGCCACCGTTGGGGTCGTAACCACCGCTCGGGTCGTAGCCGCCAGTGGTCAGGCCGGGGTGCGCGGTGGAGCCGATCCCGGTGGTCCCGGTCTCGGGCACGCCGGCCCCGCTGAGCGACGGCATGCCACCGCCCGGCATGCCACCGGTCGAGGGCATCCCGCCCATGCTGGGCGCGCCGCCGGTGCTGCCGGCGCCGGGGCCGCCGCCGAGGTCCGGGGTCTGCACGTCCGGCGACTGGGTGGTGCCCGGCGTGGTCTGGCCGGGCGTGCCCGAGTCGATGGTCACGTATTCGCCGCTGACCTGGTTGTAGACCTTGGCCGCCTCGTCGGACTTGTCGTTGAGCCAGTCGGCGAGCGAGGTGAGCGGGTCGAGCAGGCCCAGGAAGTCGGGCTTGACCTTCATCTCGAAGAGGCCCGTGTCGATCACGATGCGGCCGTTGCGCGCCTCCAGCACGTCGTTGACGCAGCTCGCGGGGATGGGGAACTCGGCCTGCGCGGCGCTCAGCTTGTCGGCGGCGGTCTTCAGCGACTGGACGATGCCGTTGTGCTTCTCGGCGTCGTCGACGACCCGGCCCGTGTCCGTGGCGATCTGCTTGACGTGGGTCTTGAAGGACTCGTACGCCGGGCCCTTCCACACCTCACCGAGATCGGCGACGTTCGTCTCCAGGCTCTCCTTGACGGAGTTCAGGTTCTTCAGCAGCTGCTCCCAGCCCAGGGCGGCGCTGGTGACGTCGCCCGGCCTGCCCGCGACGACGATCTGCTGGCACATCTCTTCCCAGCTCGGCATCCTGTCACCCTCCCGATCAGCCGTTGGATCCGTTGGTGGCGGCTTGGCTGAAGGCGCGCTCCATCTCGGCGGCGGACATGGCGTTCGCCTTCTCCGCCGTCTCGTAGTTCTCCTTGACCTCGCGCAGCGCGTTGGCGGCCTGGTAGAGGTCCTCGGCGAGCTTGCGGACGCTCTGCTGCGTGGTGGTGAAGAGGCTGCCGTGCTTGCGGGCCAGGTCGCCCGCCCGGTCGAAGGCGCCGAGCGGGCTCGTCGCCCCGCCCCCCACGCCGTTCATGCCGCCCGACGCCGCCGCGCCGCCCATCCGGTCCTGGATCTCGACCATCGTGTACGACTGCTTGTTGAGAAACGAGGCGTGCGACTCCAACCACTCGATGGCCTTGTCCAGGCTGGACGCGTCCCACTCCGTGTTGTCGCCGCTCTCGCCCGACCCCGGCACCAGGCCGGAGGGGGTCTGCGCCCGGTTGACGTTGTCCATCGTGATGCCGCTGACATGCACGGTGGGTGCCAGCGGGGTGATGGGCATGTATGGGGTGTCCACCCGGATCTCCTCCGGCTGGTCCGTCCTATCGTCCGTCATCGGTTCCTCCCCGTCGCCGACTGACAATGTGGCTTACTGCTGGTGTCCGCCGGGGGCCGGCGGGGGTGGTGCCGGCGGCGCACCGTACGGGTGGGTTCCGCCGGTGGGCGTCGGGCC
>NZ_WAAS01000490.1:0-1615 GCF_008806585.1 Micromonospora sp. AMSO12t | reverse complement strand
TGCGGCAGCGGGAGGCGGCGGCTCGTCGGGGTCGGCTCACGGACGTGGTGGATTTCCTGGTCGCGGAGACGGCGGTGGACGCGCGGCAGCCGGCGTAGCCGCGTCGTGGTGGCGGATGCCCCTGCGAATCGCCGTGCGCGACCCGGCCACCACCGACGAGTTCACCGTCGTGGTGGCGGGGATCCTGGGGCCATGGTGGGGTCAGCGCTCGCGGTGTAGTTCCCGGGCGAACCAGGCGCGCAGGGGTGTCACGTGGCGGTCGGGGCGGCGCCATTCGGCGAGCAGGTCTTCGAGCAGGTGGAGTTCGTCGACGAGGGTGTCGCCGTGGTAGCGGCGGATGACGGGGTGGATGAAGGCGCTTTCGGCGGCGCGGTCGGGTTGGGGGTGGCGTTCGATGGCGAAGACGTCGCCGTAGTCGTCGCGGCCCCAGCGGAGGCTGACGGTGTAGTAGTGCGGGTGGTCGTGGAAGCGGGCGCGGACGTGGTCTTCGGGCAGGTCGGTGTAGTGGCGTAGCTGGCCGTGGGGGTCGACGACGAGGGCGTCGCAGAGGAATTCGAACTGGGTCCAGAGGGCGGAGCTCCAGTTGACCCGGTCGAGGACGAGGGTGGTGAGGGTGTCGGGGTCGGGGTCGACGAGGGTGTGTGGCAGGGGTACGCCGTCGTAGCGTTCGCGTAGCAGGGCGGTGAGGGTGCGCAGGTTGTAGCGGAATCCGTCGATGAAGGCGGAGGAGGCCTTCTTGAGGTCGCGGTCCTGGGCGAGGGTGCCGGCGAAGTAGAGGCCGTCGATGTTGGTGGACTGCCAGTCGCCGGTGGTGGTGGGCATGCGGCCGCTGGGGACCATGTCGGGTCGGCAGGCGGGGTCGAAGGGGCTGGTGTCCATGGTGAAGCCGGAGCAGCGCAGGACGGTTTCGTAGTCCATGACGGCGGTTTCGCCGTCGGCGTGGGTGTAGGTGAGGTGCACCTGGTAGCGGTTGTCGAGGGGGCGGATCTCGTCGATGACGCAGTCGAGTACGGAGTGCAGGGTCTTGAACTGGTAGCTGTCGAGGACGGCGCCGTGGTGGCCGCGGACGTCTCCGGGGTGTTTGGTGTTCCAGGCCAGGCGTAGTGGGCGGGGGCTGGCGAGGTGGATCATGGCGGCGTGGCCGAGGATCGCGGAGGCGGTTTCGAACGCGGAGTTGCCCTTGCCGAGGATGAGGACGCGTTGGCCGGCGTAGGCGGCGGGGTCGGTGTGCATGTCCTCGTAGCCGGTGGCGTGTTCGATGCCGCGGATGTCGGGGATGTTGGGTCGGCCCCAGCCGGTGGCGACGATCAGGCAGTGGCAGTGCAGGACGCGGTCGGGGGTGTGGACGAGGAAGCCGTCGTCGAGGCGTTCGATCCGGTTGGCGGGGGTGTCGAAGCGTACGGCGAGTTGGTGGTAGCGCTGGAAGTCGGTGAGGTAGCGCACCATGTCGTCGGCGTGGGGGAAGTATTCGCTGCTGTACTTGGCGAAGGGCAGGTCGGCGGGTTCGTGCAGCAGTGAGTTCCAGTCCCAGCGCAGGCGGATCTCGGGGTCGGTGCTGGTGGTGTGGACCTTGTTGAGGGAGATGAGCCGGCGGTGGCGGGGGAAGTGGCGGAAG
>NZ_WAAS01000489.1:0-1618 GCF_008806585.1 Micromonospora sp. AMSO12t | reverse complement strand
CCCCCGCAGCCGCCTGCGTGTGACCGATGTTCGACTTCACCGACCCCAACAACAACGGCACATCCCGACCCTGCCCATACGTCGCCAACAACGCCTGAGCCTCAATCGGATCACCCAACGACGTACCGGTGCCGTGTGCCTCCACCACGTCCACGTCGGCCGTGGACAGACCCGCACTCGCGAGGGCCTGCCGGATCACCCGCTGCTGCGAGGGGCCGTTCGGCGCCGTCAACCCGTTCGACGCGCCGTCCTGATTCACCGCCGTGCCCCGTACCACCGCCAGGATCCGGCGGCCGTCGCGTTGCGCGTCCGACAGGCGCTGCACCAGCAGCACGCCGACGCCCTCGGACCAGCCCGTGCCGTCCGCGGCGTCCGAGAACGACTTGCAGCGGCCGTCGGCGGACAGGCCGCCCTGGATCGAGAACTCGGCGAAGGTGCCCGGTGAGGCCATCACGGTGACGCCGCCGGCCAGGGCGAGGTCGCACTCGCCGGACCGCAGCGCCTGCGCCGCGAGGTGCAACGCGACCAGCGACGACGAACACGCCGTGTCCACCGTCACCGCCGGCCCCTCGAACCCGAACGAGTACGCCACCCGGCCCGACAACACGCTTGTCGCGTTGCCGGTGAGCAGGTGGCCGCCGACCTCCTGGGCCCGACCGACCGACCCGCTGGCGTACCCCTGGAAGCTGGCCCCGGCGAAGACGCCGACCGCGCCACCCCGCAGGCTGGTCGGGTCGATGCCCGCCGATTCGACGGCCTCCCACGACGTTTCCAGCAGCAGCCGCTGCTGCGGGTCCATGGCGAGGGCCTCGCGTGGTGAGATGCCGAAGAACTCGGCGTCGAACTCACCGGCGTCGTAGACGAAGCCGCCCCTGCGGGCGAAGGACGTGTCGGACAGGCCGCTGTTGAGGAAGCTGTCCCAGCCCCGGTCGAGGGGGAACTCGGAGATGCCGTCGCGTCCCGTGGAGAGCAGTTGCCACAGTTCTTCCGGGGACGCGACGCCACCCGGGAGGCGGCAGCCCATCCCGACGATCACGATCGGGTCGTCGTCCACGGTGGCGACCCTGCGGTCGGCCGGCGCGTTACCCGATGCTCCGAGCACGGTCTCCCGGATGAAGGCGACCAGGGCAGCCGGCGTCGGGTGGTCGAAGACCAGGGTGGAGGGCAACGCGAGGCCCGTCTCGGCGGTCAGCCGGTTGCGCAGCTCGACGGCGGTGAGCGAGTCGAAGCCGAGACGCTGGAACGCCCGGTCCGGCCGCACCGCCTCCACGGTGGCGTGGCCGAGCACCGTGGCGACCTGGGAGCGTACGAGGTCCAGGAGGGACGCCTCGACCTCCGGCGGCGTCAGGGCCGCGAGCCGCTCGCGCAGTGCGGAGGCCCGGTCGGTGGGGCCGGTCTCGGCTCGGGCCGCCGCCTCGATCGCCGCCTGTGCCTCGGGGATGTCGGTGAACAGACGCGACGGACGCAACGCCGTGAACGACGGCACAAACCGATCCCACCGCACATCCGCCACCACCACCTGACCCTCATCACCATCCAACGCCCGCTGCAACGCCGCCACCGCCAACTCCGGAGCCATCCCCGGCAAACCACGCCGACTCAACTGCTCCCCCGCCAC
>NZ_WAAS01000488.1:0-1639 GCF_008806585.1 Micromonospora sp. AMSO12t | reverse complement strand
ACCGCCGGCCTCCACGCCGCCGCGGCCGGCGTGACTCAGCGGCCGGCGTGACTCAGCGGCCGGCCGGCACCGGCGCCGCGTCCAGGAAGTTGGCGACCGAACGGCGCAGCCCGGTGGCGTCCAGCCCGTGCCAGCGGGTGTGGTCCTCGGCCGAGCCGTAGCGGCGCAGCTCCTCCCGTCCCACGCCGAGCGCCAGCAGCCGGTGCGGCCGGTCGGCCAGGGCCGCCGACACCACCCGGGCCGACGTGCCGGCCAGGTAGGGCTCCACCAGGATCACCGCGTCGCCGGCCAGCGCCCGCAGCCCCGCCGTGTCGAACGGCCGCGGCCGGTGGGTGTAGGCCACCGTCACGCCCAGGTCGGCCACCGCAGCCACCGCCGCGTCCAGCACCGGCCCCACCGCGACCAGCAGCGGTGCGCCCGGCCCCGCGTCCCGGACGACCCGCAGCGCGCCGCCGCCGTACGGCCGGGCGTTGTGCAGCGTGGACAGCCGCAGGTACGCCGAGCCGTCGGCGGCCACCGCGTCCCGCAGCAGCGCCGGCACCTCGTCGGGGTGACCGGGAACGTGCACGGTCCAGCCGTGCAGGGTGTCGATCAGCGAGACGTCGGCCGGCGACAGGTGGGTCCGGCCGGCGGCCGCCCGGTCGTACGACGCGCCGATGCTGACCAGCACCGCGCCCACGCCCTGGTGGTCCAGGTCGAGCTTGAGCTGCTCGTACGCCCGCTCGACGAGGAACGGGGCGTAGCTGTGCGCGATCGGCCGGAGCCCGGTCAGGGCGAGCCCGCCGGCCACGCCCACCAGCAGTTGTTCCCGGATCCCGACGTTGAGCACCCGGTCCGGGTGCCGGTACGCGGCCGGCTCGAACGCGTCGGCGGAGATGTCGGCCAGCACCAGGGCCGTACGCGGATCCTCCGCCAGCAGCGCGGTGGTGGTCTCGATGAAACGGTCCCGCACGGTCACTCCCCCTGGTCGACGACCGCGACGACGACGTGCGGCCGGTGGTTGTCGTGCCCGGTCAGGGCCGTGTGCAGGGCGTCGTGGTCGTGCCCGTCGACGGTGGCGGCGGTCCAGCCGTTGACGGTGAACCGGGCCGCGGCGCCGCCCGCCCAGCCGTGCGTGGCGGAGCTGTTGTCGACCACGATCGCGGTCAGGCTGCCCAGCCCGGTCGCTCCCGCGTACGCGATCGCCTCGTGGTTGGAGCCCTCGTCCAACTCCGCGTCGCCGAGCAGCACGTGCACCCGGGGCGTCAGCAGGCCCTGGGCGCGCAGCCCGAGCGCGGTGCCCACGCCGAGCCCGAGCCCGTGGCCCAGCGAGCCGGAGCCGATCTCCACCCCGGGCACCAGCACCCGGTCGGGGTGGTCGCCGAGCCGGCTGGCGGGCCCGCCCTGGTCGTCGAGCCAGTCGGCGGGAACGAACCCCTTCGCGGCGAGTACGGCGTAGTAGCCGGCCACGGCGTGGCCCTTGGAGAGCAGGAACCGGTCCCGCCCGGGGTCGTCGACGGTCTCCGGGGCGATCCGGAGGACCCGGTCGTAGAGCACCCAGAGCACGTCGACGGTGGAGCGGACGTTCGCGCTGAACTCCCGGCCCGCGCGCACCCGCTCGTACAGCGGCGCGACAGGTCCCGGCAGCGGCGGGGTGCCC
>NZ_WAAS01000487.1:0-1679 GCF_008806585.1 Micromonospora sp. AMSO12t | reverse complement strand
GGCGCGGCGACCGGCGGACTGGCCCGGTGGCGGGGCCACCCGCCGCTGGTCAGCGGCGCGACGGGGGTGGCGGGACCGGCGCTTGTCGCGTTCGCCTACCTGACCGCCGGTCCGGGCGACACCGCAGACCGCTACCAACTCACGCCGTACTACGCGGCGCTGCTCGCGGTGGCCCTCGGCGCGCTCGGGTCGGCCGCGGCCGCGCTGCTGCGCTGGCCGCTCGTCACGCGCACCGCCCCCACCGGGGCCATCGAGCCGACCGACATCCTCCGGCCCCTGCCAACCGGTCCGGCCCTGCCGCAGACCCCGGCGCCCACCGGCGGGAGCGACGAGCCGGAGACGGTCGACCTGGCCGGCGCCACCCTGGTCGTCGCCGACCAGGCCAGCGGCGGTACGGGCTCCGGCGCGGTCACCGCCGCCACCGGCGACGGCCCGGCACCCCGGGCCGTGCCCCCGCACTGGGACTGGCCCGCCGACGGAGGAACAGTCCCGGCTCCCGCCGCCAACGTCCGGGCGGGCGCGGTTCCCGCGTGGACGGCCGAACCGCCGGCTTCGACTCCCGGCAACCCGCCCACAGTCGACCGGGGCCGCGAACCGGAGCCCACCCGCACCCAGGACAGCACCGACGAGCGCGCCCCGGGCACGTCGTCCGCACCGGGTGCCCCGGCCCCACCCTTCGCGGCCGCACCGGTCGCACCGGTGGCACCGGTCGCACCGGCCGCACCGGCGGCACCGGCCGCACCGGCCGCACCGGTGGCACCGGTGGCACCGGTCGCACCGACTGTCCCGGCTGCACCGGCTGCTCCGGTCGCGCCGCTGGCACCGACCGGCCCGGCCACCCCGACCGTCCCGGCGGTGCCGGTCGCCGACGAGGCGCCGCCAGCCGGGAAGACGGCCCCCGACGCGCAGCCCGCCGGGGAGGTGACGGCCGCCGCACGGTCGACCGGAGGGGCGACGACTGCGGCACAGCCGGTCGGGGCGGCGGCGCCCGACGGACAGCCGGCCAGCGCAGCGACTCCCGCAGGCCAGCCGGCAGAGGGACCAACACAGCCGGCCGAAAGACCGGCACCCGCAGGACAGCCGGCAGAGGCAGTCGCCGACCAGCGGGTCGTCCCGAACGCGCCCAAGCCCCGCCGCACCCGTAAGCCCCGCTCGACGCGCCAGCCCGCCGCCCCGGCGGCACCGGAGGGTGCGGGCCCGGTACCCGTCGCCACGGGCGCCCCCGAGACCGGGGCCGCCGAGCCCGGCGCGGCGATGTCGTCGCCGTCCACGGACGCCTCCGCCGCGCCCGACACCACGCCCAGCACGACCGCACCCGGCACGACGACCAGCCCCCAGCTCGGTGCCCCGGCCGGCACCGGACCCGACACCGCGACCGGCCCCGCGCTCGACGACACGACCGGGTCCGAGCCCGGCACCACCATCGGGTACGAGTCCGGCACCACGACCGGGTACGAGTCCGGCAACACGACCGAGGCCAGGTCCGGCAGCGCGACCGACGCCAAGCCCAGCAGCACGACCGGTCCCGAGTTCGGTGCCGCTGCGGCCGACGCCGCGCCCGGCAGCACGGCCGTTGCGGGTTCCGGCGTACCGCGGCCGGACGACAGCGGCCACCACGCGGTGCCGCTCTTCGCGGCGGACGGCGAGGCGGCTCCCGGCCGGGCCGTCGGGCCGGACGC
>NZ_WAAS01000486.1:0-1689 GCF_008806585.1 Micromonospora sp. AMSO12t | reverse complement strand
CGTCCCGCCCGAGGACAGGCCGAGCGCCACCTCCTCCTGACCGGTGTAGCGGGCCAGCACCCCGACGAGGCCCGCCAGCACCACCAGTCCCGCCGGCTCCGGGCCCGCCAGGTCGGGTAGCGCGAGCGTACGCAGCTCGGACGCCGCCCGGGCCGGCCACGCCAGCGGCCGGCGCAGGTCACCCATCAGGTCGAGGGCCTCGAAGTCGGGCCCCGCGACACCCGCGGTCGGGGCCTGGGCACCTACGAGCCCGACGGACATGGGTCAACCTCCGATCAGGACCGGCACCACCGGCAGGGGGTACGGCCGGGTCAGGAAACCAGGAACAGGTGCGTGTACGGGCGGTCAGGCGGTGCCGGGAGCCGGGGCGGGCCCCGATTCGAGGAAGCGGAGCATGTGGGCGCCCAACTCCTCGGCGAGGGAGAACGGGATCAGGTCGGTGCGGATGGTGATGCGCAGCAGGGCGTCGGTGTCCCGGGGGATCGCCTCGACGGTCAGCCCGCTCATCACCTCCCGCGCGTACGGCTCGACGACCTCCTCGGTCCGGCAGCCGGGCAGGTCCAGCGGGAGGACCACGTTGTCCTGGTAGGCGAAGCCGGGGATGCTGGCGACCACCTCGCCGGGCAGGCCGACGGCCGGGTCGGCGGCGGTCTCCGAGAAGGGGATGTCCTGGGCGGCCATCAGCTCGTCGACGGTCTGCTGGACGTGCCGGAGCAGGTCCTCCTCGGGCCGGAACCGGACCCGGACGCAGTTCGAGTTGATCCGGGTGGTGAAGGCGGAGTCGAGGATGCGGCTGCCGCGCCTGGCCACGATCATCAGCAGGCCGATGTCGTCCTGCTGGTGGATGGCGCGCAGCGCGGAGGCGTACGCGGCGACGAAGTAGCTGGATCGGCTGAACCGCTGTTCCCGCGCCGCCTGGTCCCAGCGTTGCATGACCTCGGGGGTGACGGTGACGATGTGCCCGGCCTTGGGGCCCCACGCCAGTGCCTGCTCCAGGGGCGCCTGGGGTGGGGCCTCGCCCTGGCGGGGCAGGCCGCGCAGCTGCTCGCGCCAGTATGTCCGCTGGGCTTCGAGGTCGGCGGCGTCGCGTAGCCGGGTGTACTCCTCGTACGACTGGCGCAGCGTCGGCGCGGGGCGTGCCCAGGCCGGGGCCTGGCCCGACAGCCGTGCCGCGTAGGCGTGGCTGAGGTCGCGCACGAGCAGCGCGTGTGACCAGCCGTCGAAGGCGATGTGGTGGATGCCGATGCCGAACAGGATCCGGTTGGTGGTCTTGTTGCGGATCAGGGCGGCGCGCCAGTTGCGGCCCTGGGTGTAGTCGAGGGGTTGCTGTACGGCCTCGGCGAGCTGGTCGAGGGCCTCCTGTTCGGTGGCGGCGTCGGTGAGCAGTCGCAGTTGCGGCATGCCCGGGTTCGGCGGGATGAGCGCCACCGGCGGGTCGACGCGGCGGTAGCGGGCGTGCAGGGCCTCGTGCCGGCGGTGCACGTCGCCGAGCGCCGCCATCAACGCCCGCAGGTCCAGCTCACCCTCGATCCACCAGGTGGTCGGGCAGACCAGTTCGAAGGGGAGCCAGACGCACTTGGCGACCGAGAGGGTCAGCGGGACAGGCTTCGACGGGCCCGGACGGCCGGTGACGGGCGCCTCCGGTTCGGCCTTGGGGCGGCGGGGGGCGGTGGCGAGCCACTGGGCCAG
>NZ_WAAS01000485.1:0-1725 GCF_008806585.1 Micromonospora sp. AMSO12t | reverse complement strand
GGACCAGTGGGGTTCCAGGTCGCGCCAGGGGCCCTGGGCGGCGACCGTGCCGGAGCGGAGGACCACGACGTGGTCGGCCCGGACCAGGGCGGCGCGCTTCGAGGTCGAACCCACCACGGTCACGCCGTGCTCGCGCAGCGCCTGCCACAGCGCCAGCTCGGTGGTGACGTCCAGCGCCGAGGAGACGTCGTCGGCCACCAGCAGCTCGGTACGGGGGGCCAGCGCCCGGGCCAGCGCGAGGCGCTGCAACTGCCCGCCCGAGAGCCGGGTGCCCTTGTGCCCGATCAGCAGCCCGAGCCCGCCGCCGGCCGCCGCCAGGTCGTGGTCGAGCTGGGCGGTCGACACCGCCGCCGCGGCGTCCACCTGGTGGCCGAGGGTGATGTTGTCGGCCACCGTGCCGGAGAGCACCCGGGGCAGCTGGCCGACGTAGCCCACCTGGTGGGGGCGCAGGAACAGCTCCGGCTCGGTGACGGGGTCGCCGTTCCAGGTCAGCCGGCCGGTGTGCGGGGCGATGCCGGCCAGCGCCCGCAGCAGCGACGACTTGCCCGAGCCGACCGGCCCGACGACCAGCACCAGCTGGCCGCGTTCCACCGTCAGGTCGACGTCGCGCACGGCCACCGTCCCGTCGCTGTGCCGGACGCCGAAGCCGGTCAGCTCCAGCCGGCGCAGCGGGTGCCGGGGCGGCACGACGGGCGCCGGGGCGGTCCCCGCGCCGAGGTCCACCCCCGGCACCGCCGCCGAGTACGCCTCCACGCCGGTCATCGCCACCGTCCGCCGGGTCCACACCCGCGCCGACGGGATCTGCGAGATCAGCGAGGCCGTCGTCCACGCGAACCAGCGGGCGGCGGCCAGGGTGGCGACCGCGACCAGGGTGGCGCCGGCCGAGAGCTGCCCGGCCAGGAAGAGCGCCCACGCGCCGATCGGCAGCAGGCCGCTGACCAGCGACGGGGTCGAGCGGGACCAGACCTGCACGGAGATCTCCCGGCGTTGCCGGTCGCTGCGCACCACGTCGAGGTCGGCCAGGTGGGCCAGCACCGGGCGGGTGGCCCCGGCGAGTTTGACCGTACGGGCGGCCGACAGCGAGGAGACCAGTGCGGTGGCGAACGCGGCCCGCGCCGCGACGGTGGCCCGCGCCGACCGTTCCAGGTGGGGGCCGAACAGCGTGGCGGCGAGTCCGGAGACGAGCATCGTGCCCGCGAAGAAGAGCCCCGGCACCACACTGCCGGTGACGGCGGTCATCGTGACCAGGAGCAGCAGCGAGAGCCCCTGGTCCATCAGGTTGTCGGCGAGCTGCACCACCCGCTCGGTGTCGCCGCCCTGGGCCACCACCTCCGCCGGCGTGTGCCGGCTGACCCGGCGCGGTCCGGTCTGGCCGTGCACCAGGCGCAGGCTGATCCGCAGCATCTGCCGGACCCACCACTGCGGGAAGCGCAGACCGTTGAGGTACGGCACCGGCAGGGTCACCAGCAGGCCGACGACGATCCCCAGTGCGGGCTTCCACGGGTCGCCGGTGCCGTCGACCACGTCCGCCCAGAGCCACGGCAGCACCGGCCCCTCCAGCCCGAGGAGCACGAGCAGCAGGAACAACGCCAGCGAGGCCAGCCCGTAGCGCGCGTCGTTGAGGCACAGCCGCAGGATCTCCCGCAGCCCGCGCAGCCCCCGCGGGGACGTCGTCTCCGGCTCCCCGGGGGCTGCGCGGGCTGCGGGAGATCCTGCGGCTGTGCC
>NZ_WAAS01000484.1:0-1767 GCF_008806585.1 Micromonospora sp. AMSO12t | reverse complement strand
CGGGCCGGCGCCGGGGGGCGCCCAGCGGGGACGACGGGTCTGCCGGGCCGCCTCGCGCAGCTCCCGCTTCAGGTCGCGGACGGAGCCGCGTACCTCGTTCTGGATCTCTCCGGCCAGGGCGGACAGGTCCTCCACCGAGGCGGCGATGTCCGACTCCAGGGCGGTCAGCTCGCCGGCCCGCTGCCGCAGCTCGGCCCGCCCCGCCTCGGTGATCTCGTAGACCTTCCGGCCGCCGGCGGCGGTGTGGGTGACCAGGCCGTCGGCCTCCAGCCGCTGCAACCGGGGATAGATGGTGCCGGCGCTGGGCGCGTAGAGGCCGAGGAAGCGCTCCTCCAGCAGGCGGATGAGCTCGTAGCCGTGCTTCGGGCCGTCGTCGAGGAGCTTGAGCAGATAGAGCCGGAGCCGCCCGTGACTGAACACGGCGGTCACGGCAGCTCCTCCTCGTCGTCGTCCACCGGGCGGGCGAGCAGCGCGATGCTGCCCGACGTGGCGGACGCGGAGAGCCTACCCTCACCCGCGCCGAGCACGCCCTCGCTGTCCACCACGGACCCGGGGACGGCGCTGCCCCGCACCTCGGGGAAGCCGCTGGTGATCCGGCCCGACGTGGTGTGCAGGCGGACGGCCAGGTCGCTGTCCGCGCGGACCCGGACGGTGATGCTGCCGGAGACCGTGCTGAGCCGGATGTCGCTGCGCCGGGGGTTGTCCAGGTCGCAGGTGATGGCCCCGGAGACGGTCTGCGCACGGACCCGCCCGGCCGCGCTGTCGGCGAGGGTCACCTCTCCCGCGACGGTCTCCAGGTCCAGGTCGCCGGCCACCCCCAGCGCCTCGACCGGGCCCGCCATGGTCTTCGCCGACGTCCGGCCGTGCAGGCCCATCAGGGCGATCCGGCCGGAGGTCACCTCCACCCGGGTCTCGCCGCGCAGGCCCGACGCGACCAGCGAACCCTCCACCAGTTCCAGGTCGGCCAGCACGTCGGCCGGGACCGCGACGGAGACGTCGACCCGGGGCAGCCGGGACAGCGGGCCCAGCCAGAAGATGTGGTCCGCGAGCCGCCAGCGTCGCTGCTGGCGTACGGAGAGCCGGCCGTCGCGATGCTCCACGAGGACCGGCCGGCGGCCGACCCGGGTGATGTCGACCCGTGGCGGCCCGTCGGTGGCGACCACGTTGAGGCGACCGCTGAGCAGGTGGACGTCGAGTCGGCCGACGGGCCCGTCCAGGGTGATCCGCTGCGGGGCGTGCACGGTCCAGTCGGTCATCGGTCCTCCCTTCACGGCGTGCCGCGTCGCCGGCACGTCGGATGGCAGGACACTAACGCGATACATCGCGACATGACAAGCGCCGGCGTGACGGCCTCACGGCACCGGTTCCACGAGCGGCCGGCGGTACGGGCCCCAGGCCACGAAGCGGTCGAACATGGCCCGAGGGGTGGGGCCGCCGCGGGGGTCGAGGTGGTAGAGGTCGCGCATCGCCTCGTACATGAGGCCGGCCAGGTAGATCGTGAGGCTCTGCTGCGCGCCCTCGTGCTCGGCCTTGAGCAACAGTCGCGCGGTCGCGCAGGGCCACGGCTGGCCGCACGAGCGACAACCCCAGTGCGGTCGCAGCGGCGTGTGCGGCGGCCGGCCCTCGATCCGGTGGCGGGGTCGCTCGGGGCGCGGTCCGGGGCCGGGCTGCGGGAGCCGGGTGGAGAGCACGGGCCTCACCAGCGCCCTCCGTTCATCCGGCGCGCCCGCCCGGCGGCGGCGAGATCGGCCGCGCCGTACCACAGGA
>NZ_WAAS01000483.1:0-1780 GCF_008806585.1 Micromonospora sp. AMSO12t | reverse complement strand
GGGTGGCGGAGGACGTTTTCCTCGCGGCCCGGGCCCACGCCCACGACGCTCACCCTGGTGCCGCAGAGTTCCTCGATACGGGCGACGTAGCGGCGGGCGTTCTCCGGGAGCTCGTCCTCGGTCCTGGCCTTGGTGATGTCCTCCCACCAGCCGTCGAGCTCCTCGTAGATCGGAGTCGCGTGGTGGAAGTCGGTCTGGGTCATCGGCATGTCGTCGAAGCGCTCGCCGTTGATCTCGTACCCGACGCAGATCGGCACCTTCGGCAGGCCGGTGAGCACGTCCAGCTTGGTGACGACCAGGTCGGTGACGCCGTTGAGGCGGCAGGCGTACCGGGCGACGACGGCGTCGAACCAGCCGCAGCGCCGCTCCCGGCCGGTGGTGGTGCCGTACTCGTGACCGATCTTGCGCAGGTGCTGCCCGTTGTCGTCGAAGAGCTCCGTCGGGAACGGCCCGCTGCCGACGCGCGTCGTGTACGCCTTGCTGACCGCGATCACCTTGCTGATCGCGGTCGGCGGGATGCCGGCGCCCACGCAGGCCCCGCCGGCCGTCGGGTTCGACGAGGTCACGAAGGGGTACGTGCCGTGGTCCATGTCGAGCATGGTGGCCTGGGCGCCCTCCAGCAGGACCGTCTCGCCGCGGTCCAGCGCGTCCCAGAGCATGACCCGGGTCTCGGCGATGTACGGCTTGAGCCGCTCCGCGTACCGCAGGTATTCCTCGACGGTCTCCTCGACGTCGATCGCCTTGCGGTTGTAGATCTTGAACAGGAGCTGGTTCTTCTCGCGCAGCGCCAGTTCCAGCTTCTTGCGCAGGATGCCCGGGTCGAGCAGGTCCTGCAGCCGGATGCCCATCCGGGCGACCTTGTCCCCGTACGCGGGGCCGATGCCCCGGCCGGTGGTGCCGATGCGGGAGCTGCCGAGGTAGCGCTCGACGACCCGGTCGAGGGCCCGGTGGTGCGGCATGATCAGGTGCGCGTCGCCGGAGATCCGCAGGCGGCTGACGTCGACACCGCGCTCGGCGAGCCCGTCGATCTCGGCCAGCAGCACCTTCGGGTCGACCACGACACCGTTGCCGATGACGATCATCGCGCTCGGGGAGAGCGCACCCGACGGCATCAGGTGCAGCGCGTACTTCTGGCCGTCCGGCGTGATCACCGTGTGGCCGGCGTTGTTGCCGCCGGAGTAGCGCACGACGTAGTCGACCCGCCCACCCAGCAGGTCGGTAACCTTGCCCTTGCCCTCGTCGCCCCACTGGGCACCGAGGAGCACGATCGCTGGCATCTCTTCGCCTCCAGAAGGCTCGGGTGCCAGGTGGCGACCGGTCAGCGAGCCCGGGGTGTCAGGCTAACAAGTAGTGGCGGCGCGGCCGGCAGGGGTCGCGTCGGGAGGCAGGAGGCCTTTCCGTGTACGACGTGGTGCTGCTCACCCTCGGCTCGGACCGCGACGCGTCCGGCGGGGCCTGCGGCAGCGGCGGCTGCTGCGGCGCGGCGCCTCAGGAGGGGGCCGTCCCGACCGCCGCCGACGCGACCGACGGCACGACGACCGACGTTGGCGCCCCCGCCAGCGGCACGACCGACGGCGGCACGACAGCCAGCCGCGCGACGGCCGACGCCTGCGCCCCCGCCGGTGGCGCGACGGCCGACGCCTGCGCGGCCGGTGACGCGACAGCCGACGAGCGCTGCGACACCCCGCGGGTGCCGGTGCTGGCCTGCGCGGACGCGCTCACCGCCCGGGGCGCCCGGGTCGAGACGGTCACCGCCCGCTCCGACGCCGAGATCGACGAG
>NZ_WAAS01000482.1:0-1782 GCF_008806585.1 Micromonospora sp. AMSO12t | reverse complement strand
CTCGCCGCCAAGCCACGGCCAACCAGCCACCCCGGCAACCGGCCGGCCACCCGGCCTACCGGCCGGTTGCCGGGGTGGCTGGTTGGCCGTGGCTTGGCGGCGAGGGGTCAGGCGGAGGGGTGGCGCTCGCGGAGGGCCTGGCTCACCAGGGCGACGGTGCGGGTGGGGTGTCGGAGCACGTCGTCGGCGGTGAAGCGGAGGACGATCCAGCCGGCCGCGCGCAGGGCGTTCAGTCGGGCGACGTCCTGGCGGAAGTGGGCGCGCTCGCGGTGGTGGTCGCCGTCGTACTCGACCGCGACGCGCAGGGTCGGCCACGCCAGGTCCACCCGGCCGACGAAGCGCCCGTCGGCGTTACGAACGTCGTGCTGGGCGATCGCGGGTGGCAACCCCGCGTCGAGCAGGAGCAGCCGTAGGCGGGTCTCCATCGGGGACTCGGCCAGCGGCTCCGCCAGCGCCAGGATTTTCCGCAGCAGGGGCAGGCCGGGCCAGCCGGGCCGTGCGTCGGCGTACGCGCGTAGAGCGGTGAGCTTCACCACCCGGCGGTGCAGCAGCGCGTCAACGGCGACCAGGGCCTCGTCCCGAGGGGCCTGGCGGCCCAGGTCGAAGGCGGTGCGTAGGGGAGTGGTGACGGGCAGCCCGCCGAGGCGGGTGCGATCGGAATCCGGCACCACCGACCGGTTCACCCGAAGACGGGGGTGGGCGCGCATCCGCGCGGCGCGTGGCAGCAGCACGGTGACCGGCGCGTCCCGGCGAAGCAGGTCGACGCCCCACAGGTACGCGGCGCTGCGGCCGGCGATCGCCCCGCCGACCGGCAGCGACAGTGCGACCGCGTCGCACCACATTCGGTGGTCGTCCGCCCGATAGCCGTCACGGTGCACGTGGACGTCGGGCAGGAGGCGCTGCCAGGACGGCCCGCGCAGCATCGTCCGGGTCAGGAGGCCGTCGGCGATCGCGGCGCTGGCCCGGAACGGCAGGAAGGCCAGGCAGGGTGGTACCCGGGCGGCGGAGGGCATCCGGACAGCATCGCGTGACGGGACGGTCACGCGCCGCCCCGTCCCTCGGGTTCGGGCTGTCGATGTGAAATCCGCGTCCTGACCTTGGCGGATCCGGCGATCCGTCGTACGGTGACACCCGCAAGTGACCCACGGGAGCCCGGTGGACCGGGCTGAGAGGGGGGCTGTCAGCCCCCGACCGTCGAACCTGATCCGGGTAATGCCGGCGCAGGGAGGAGTGTTGCCGTGCCGTCCCTCGGGCGACTGCATCTCATCACCGACACCCGACCCGGGCGGGACCCGCTCACCGTGCTGCGGGCCGCCCTTGCGGTGGCCCGCGCGGAACTGGTCGTACAGGTCCGCGTGGAGGACGACGCCACCGACCGGGAGGCGTACGACCTGACCCGTCGGGTGGTCGCGCTCTGTGCCCCGTACGACGTCACCTGCCTGGTGAACGACCGGCTGCACGTGGCGCTGGCGGCCGGTGCCGCCGGTGGGCACGTCGGCGCGGAGGACCTGCCGGTCGGGGCGGCCCGCGGGGTGCTCGGCGCGACCGCCGTGCTCGGCGCCACCGCCCGCGAGCCGGGGACGGCCGCCGAGGCGGTCGCCGCAGGGGCCAGCTACCTGGGCGTGGGCCCCTGCCACGCCACCGGCACCAAGGCGGGGCTGCCGGCGCCGATCGGCCCGGCCGGGGTACGCGCCGTCGCCGACGCCGTGGACGTGCCGGTCGTCGCGATCGGCGGCGTGACCGCCGCGCGGGTGCCCGCGCTGCTGGCTGCCGGGGCGTACG
>NZ_WAAS01000481.1:0-1816 GCF_008806585.1 Micromonospora sp. AMSO12t | reverse complement strand
CCGGCCGCAGAGGAGAGACGCCATGCACGTCGAGAATTCCGCACTGGACCGCCGAACCCTGCTGCGGGCCGGCCTCGGCGCCGCCACGGTCGCGGTCGTCGGCAGCCAACTCGCCCTCCCCGACGCCGCGCAGGCGGACCCCGGCACCGACCTGGACTGGATCTACAGCTGCGACGAGTGGGGCGCGCGCCCGCCGGCGGACCCACTGGCGGTCAGCGCCATCCCCACCAACAAGATCATCGTGCACCACATGGCGTTCCCGAACGTCACCGACTACTCCGAGGCGCAGGCGGTCAAGCTGGCCCGCGACTGCCAGAACCTGCACATGGACGGCAACGGCTGGTCCGACACCGGCCAGCACTTCACGGTCAGCCGCGGCGGGTACGTCATGGAGGGACGCCGGGGCAGCCTGGAGCGGTTGCACGCCGGCGACCGGCAGATGATCTCGGCGCACTGCCCGGGCGAGAACGGCCGGGCCATCGGCATCGAGAACGAGGGCACGTACGTCACCGAGACCCCGCCGGAGGCCCTGCTGGACTCGCTGGTCACGCTCTGCGCGACCATCTGCCGGCAGTACGGGCTGCACGCCCACGACATCTTCGGCCACTGGGACTTCCGCACCACCCTGTGCCCGGGCGCCACCTTCTACCGGCAGTTCCCCGCCCTGCGCCGCCGGGTCTTCGAGGCCCTCGGCACCGACCTCGCCGACGTGCCGGCCCGCCGCTGGCCGGACCTGTGGCGCTTCGTCGGCTCCCCCAGCGTCCGGGTGGTGCAGTACCTGCTGGCCCACCGCGGCTACACCGTGCCGGTCAACAGCGTCTTCGACGCCGCCACCGTCGCCGCGGTGCAGGACTGGCAGCACCGCAACGGCATCGCGGTCGACGTCGACGCCACCCTCACCGCCCCCACCTGGGAGACCCTGGTGCCGGAGCTGGGCGCCCACGCCAGCGGCGCGCCGGTCACCGCCGCGCAGTTCCTGCTCAACTACCGGGGCTACCCCGAGGTTGCCGTCACCGGCGAGTACGACCACGCGACCAGGACGGCCGTCAAGGACGTCCAGCGCCTGCACCGCCTGCCCGCGCACGGCAAGCTCGACCTCGACACCTGGTGCGCGGTCGTCGGCGGCGTCGTACGCCGGTCGTTCCGGGACTGAACACCGTCCGCCGGCCCGTCGGAGCGACCCGCCCCGCGGGCCGGCGAAACGCGGTCGCACCTGACCCGCTCCAGCCTCCTGATCTGCGACGATGAGGCAGTCACGACCGGAGGAGGGTGCTGTGGCGTCTCGACTCAACCCGTACCTCAGCTTCCCGGGCAACGCGCGGGAGGCAATGGAGTTCTACCAGCGCGTGTTCGGCGGTTCCCTGTCGACGAACACGTTCGGTGCGATGGGCACCGACGATCCCGCGCTGGTCGACAAGATCATGCACGCGATGCTGGAGACCGACCGGGGCTTCACCCTGATGGGCTCGGACACCGCGCCGGGAATGGAGCACGACCCCGGCAACAACGTCTCCGTGAGCCTCAGCGGCGACGACGCCGACGACCTGCGCGGCTACTGGGGCAAGCTCACCGAGGGTGGCACGGTGACCGTGCCGCTGGAGAAGCAGATGTGGGGCGACGAGTTCGGCATGTGCGTCGACCGCTACGGCATCGGCTGGATGGTGAACATCGGCCAGCCGCAGGGCTGACGAGGTGTAGCGGCAGCGCGAGCGGGTAGGGACCGCTGTCCGGCGGGCCCGGGCGACACCGCACCGGTGCGCCCCGGCCCGCAGCCGCCGGCCGGAGGGGTGCACCCGATGCTGTCGCCGCCCGCGCA
>NZ_WAAS01000480.1:0-1822 GCF_008806585.1 Micromonospora sp. AMSO12t | reverse complement strand
ATCATGCAGTTGTGGCGGGCGGAATGCCACTATTTACCCCTTTCGTCAGGCACCACAAGTGCATGATCGACCCGTCCTGCCAGGTGCCGCTGCCTTGCTACGGGCCACGAGTCGGCATTCTTGGGGAGTGCCCGTTCTTACCTCCAAACTGGACACAGTCGTCTCGGCGTCGTACATGATGTTCTGCCTGTACTCCCACGGTGCGAACGCGCAGCGGGATCATTCGGAAGCAGGGCGACTGGCCTTCGCTGACGGGGTCGGGTTCGCCGCCAGCGCCGTCGGGGTGCGTACAGCAACCGAGGTCAGCCGGGCTTTCGTGTCGGTGGAGACCTGGTCACGGATGCCGTGGATCCTGCCGGAGCAGCGCCCGTTCGACTTCGCGTTCGAGGGTGTCGTGGACTTTCCGGACAACTGTTGGCGCATCGACGAGTCGCTCGACTCCCCAGTTCGGTGCGGCATCGTGCTGCCGTCGGGTGCGGGCCGATACGGCGCGCGGGTGATCGCCTACAACCACAACGAGGTCCTCGACCGGTTCGAGATGGCGCAGGCTGGCACGGAGGAGTTCACCGCCGCATTGGACAAGATGAGACGGCTCATTCCCGAGGCGGCGGAGCGGTACCAGATCCAGCTGTGGCCGCTAGGGCGGCAGGGTTAGACCCACCGCGGGTACCGCCAAGCGCTGCCCTGACCACGAACTACGCCCCGTCGAGCACCCCGGTCCAGATCAGGAGGCGAAGAGCGCCGCGATCGTGGAGATGATGTAGGCAGGGCGGCGGTACAGGTCCAGGTCGGTGAAGTAACGCATGCGCCAGCCATGGGCGGCGAGCCAGTTCATGCGGGAGCGGTCGTGGCGGAGGCGCTCACGGTCGAGGTGCGAACTCCCCTCGTACTCGATGCCGATGCGACGCTTCCGATAGCCGAGGTCCAGCCGGTAGATGCAGATGCCGTCTTCGTCCCGCACCCACAGTTGGGGGTCCGGAGCAGGCAATCCGCCGTCGATCACAGGAGCCGGAGCTGACTCTCCTGGCGGCACTCCGCTCTGGGGTCCGCGAGGTCGATCAACTGTCGCGCCTGGCACACGGCCCGGAGCCGGGCATGCCGCGTCACCTCGGTCCGGAGTTGGTCAGGCCGACAGGCACCCACGCGCAGGCACCGATCGAGCAGCGGCAGGGCGTTCATCCGATGCTGCGACCTGGCCAGATCGACAGCGCACCGGGCCGCAGGCGCGCAAGGTACCCCTTCCAGCAGAACCGGCTCCTGGACCGGCAGCACGGACTCGTGCGTCACGACGCCCCGGATACGAGGTACGACGAGCCCGGCCGGCACGATCACGTGGACGTCGTCGCTGGGCTCGGCTCCGAAGCCGTGCAGCCGGGCGCCGGTCTGAAAGCCGACCACGACCCCGTTCGGCAGCCTCCTGAAGATCGCCGTCAGTTGCTGGCCTCGGTCGACCGTTGGACCGTAGACGCCCCTCGACAGCCGGTGGATACGCCCCGTGTCGACGCTCCGTCTCACCTGCGCCCGACTCAGCCCCACGGAGATCAGCTCCGGATACCGGTACAGCCCCTCTGCCATGACCAGTCACCCTGCCGAGCGCGCCCCACTCGCACCACCCGCCCTGATGCCCCTGTGGACAACGCCCCCTCTGTGGAAAACCCCCACCTCACCCCTGGCGCGTGCTAGCCCGAGCGGCCCCGGCTCCACGACCGACGTGACGGCAACGCCGCTCGCCCCTCGTACGGCGGGCTGCACGCGCACACAGCTCCGTCGATCATGCACTTGTGGTGACCAGAACGCCCGCATTCACACCTTTCGCGGGGCA
>NZ_WAAS01000479.1:0-1829 GCF_008806585.1 Micromonospora sp. AMSO12t | reverse complement strand
CCGCGGCCTTGCGCGCGGCGGCGGTCTCCTCCTTCGCCGGCTCACCGTTCGGGTCGTGCGCGGGCGGCGGCGGCACGGTGGCCATCCACTGCCCGAGGTGGTCCTTGTCGTGCAGCAGGTCCTTGATGTCGTACTCGGAGTATTCGAACTCCGGCGACCAGTAGAGGGCGTCGAAGGGGCAGACCTCCACGCAGATGCCGCAGTACATGCAGAGCGAGAAGTCGATGTCGAACTTGTCGAGCACGTTGCGCTGGCGGGGGCGGGCGGCGCCGGGCACCGCCACCTCCTCCTTGTGCGAGTCGATGTAGATGCACCAGTCCGGACACTCCCGGGCGCACAGCATGCAGACCGTGCAGTTCTCCTCCAGCAGCGCGATCACCCCGCGCGAGCGGGGCGGCAGCTCGGGGGCGACGTCCGGGTACTGCTGGGTGGTCGAGCGGCGGGTCATCGTCTTCAACGTGACCGCGAGCCCCTTCACCAGGCCCGCGCCGGGCAGGCCACGGTCTCCGCCGGCGCCGCCCGGCTCGCTGCGCTCGCTGCGGTCGGTCATGTCGACCATCCTGCCCTGTGGCCGCGGCGCGCGCGACCACCCCCCGAGGTCTGCCGGCGGTACGGTGAGGCGGGGAGAACGACGCATCGGAAAGGGCTCGCCATGACCGCCGCGCTGCACGACGAGTTTCCGCCGCCGGGCGAGTGGACGGCCGGCGACCTCGACCGCCTGCCCGACGACGGCCGCCGCCACGAACTCCTGGACGGAAACCTCATCATGTCGCTCTCCCCCACGCGACTCCACCAGTCGATCGCACTGATGCTCGGTGCGGCTCTTCAGGAGACCTGCCCGCCCGACCTCGACGTCACGCAGGGCGTCGAGGTGCGGCTCTCCCGCACCCGGGCGTTCATCCCCGACGTGCTGGTCACGGAGCTGGACTCGGCCTCGCGCAACGCGTCGCACTACCGGCCCCACGAGGTGATGCTGGTGGTCGAGATCGTCTCCGAGGGGTCGCGGAGCATCGACCGGGTGCTCAAGCCCGCGCTCTACGCCGAGGCCGACATCCCCTACTTCTGGCGAATCGAGACCGAGGCCGGGATCGTGGTGCACGCCCACAAGCTCGACCCGGCGAAGCGCGTCTACGTCGAGCAGGCCCGGATGACCGACGGGATCCTCGTCCCGGAGCCGTGGGAGATCGACATCCCGCTCGCCAGGATCACGCCCCGGTCCCGCTGATCCCACCCGCCGCCGGCGGCAGCATCTCGACGCCGAGCTGCTGGAGGAGCTGGAACAGCTCGTTGCAGCTCCACACGTCGATGATCCGGCCCGCGTCGTCGAAGCGCAGGAAGCTCGCCCCCGAGTAGCTGACCACCTGCCCGGTCGGCGGCACCGGCCCGAACGGCCCGGCCTGGGTGCCCGCCGCCCGCCAGTGCACCGCCACCCGGTCCCCGGCGGCCACCACGTCCACGAGCTTGTAGCGCAGGTCGGGGAAGGCGGCGCGGCGCTCCCGGTGCCACGCCAGCGTCGCCTCCGGGCCGGCCCCGCCCAGCCCCGGGCACTCCGGCGACACCAGTTCGTACGCCGACTCCTCCCGCGCGCCGTTCCACACGTCGGCGATGAAGCGTCGGGCCGCCGCCTCCACATCGGTCATCGCGGCAGCCTAACCGGCCACCGGGGCCGGCCGACCGGTCCCGGCGCGCCACCTCCGGCCTCGACCCGCCGCCTTCGGACTCGGCGCGCCCGGCAGCGGAGGCCAGCACACCGCGCGGAGGTCGGCACTCGGCGCGCCCGGGGGCGGTGTAGCCGCCATGATGGGACGAGCGACGGACGACGGCGGAGG
>NZ_WAAS01000478.1:0-1873 GCF_008806585.1 Micromonospora sp. AMSO12t | reverse complement strand
GCCCCCGCCGACCACCCCGCCGCCGGGCCCGGGCGGCAAGAAGGTCGTCGGCTACTTCGCGCAGTGGGGCGTCTACGCCCGCAACTACCACGTGAAGAACATCCACACGAGCGGCTCGGCCGCCAAGCTGACCCACATCCTGTACGCCTTCGGCAACACCACCGGTGGCCGCTGCACCATCGGTGACAGCTACGCCGACTACGAGAAGGCCTACACCGCGGCGGACAGCGTCGACGGCGTCGCAGACACCTGGGACCAGCCGCTGCGCGGCAGCTTCAACCAGCTGCGCAAGCTCAAGAAGATGTACCCGAACCTGAAGGTGATCTGGTCCTTCGGTGGTTGGACCTGGTCGGGCGGCTTCACCCAGGCCGCGCAGAACCCGGCCGCGTTCGCCGAGAGCTGCCACAACCTGGTCGAGGACCCGCGCTGGGCGGACGTCTTCGACGGCATCGACGTCGACTGGGAGTACCCGAACGCCTGCGGGCTCACCTGCGACAGCAGCGGCCCGAACGCCTTCAAGAACGTGGTCAGCGCGCTGCGGTCGAAGTTCGGCTCGTCCGCGCTGGTCACCGCCGCGATCACGGCGGACGGCAGCAACGGTGGCAAGATCGACGCCACCGACTACGCCGGCGCCGCGACGCACCTCAACTGGATCATGCCGATGACGTACGACTACTTCGGCGCCTTCAACGCGCAGGGCCCCACCGCCCCGCACTCCCCGCTCACCTCGTACGCCGGCATCCCGCAGCAGGGCTTCTGGTCGGACGCGGCGATCCAGAAGCTCAAGAGCAAGGGCATCCCGTCGGACAAGCTGCTGCTCGGCATCGGCTTCTACGGCCGGGGCTGGACCGGGGTGACCCAGGCCGCCCCGGGTGGCACCGCCACCGGCCCCGCCCCGGGCACCTACGAGCAGGGCATCGAGGACTACAAGGTCCTCAAGAACACCTGCCCGGCCAACGGCACCGTCGCCGGCACGGCGTACGCCAAGTGCGGCAGCAACTGGTGGAGCTACGACACCCCCTCCACGATCAACGGCAAGATGACGTACGCGAAGAACCAGGGCCTCGGTGGCGCGTTCTTCTGGGAGCTCTCCGGTGACACCGGCAACGGCGAGCTGATCGGCGCCATCAAGGGCGGTCTCGGCTGAGCCGAGGGCCGACGCACCACCCACACGGCGGGGAGGGACCACGCACCGGCCCCTCCCCGCCCGCTGTGTCCGGGCCGACGCGGGGGAGTGTCCCGTGTCGGCCCGGCCGGGCGTCCGGTGGCGTTCGGTGACGGGCACGTCGCGTGCCGGTGACCGGGCGGTTCGGGCGCGGCGGCGTCCGGGCATGTGCGTCGATGTGACAGACTCGCCGCTCAACGGGCTCGATGTCCACGGCGACGGAGGTGGCGATGCGCGCGACGCGCGGGAGGCTCGCGGCGGGCGCCGTGCTGCTCGGGACCCTTCCCCTCGTCCTGCTCGGCTGCGGTATCGGCGAGGAGGAGGATCCGGCGACCAAGCCTGGGCGGGCCCCGGCCGAGGAGGCCACCACGAAGTCGCGGGAGCGGGTGCAGGCCTACCTCGACGCGATGACCGCCAAGGACGTCGCGGCCGGGCGCAGCCAGCTCTGCGCCGCCCTCCAGGAGAGCTTCGACGCCGCGGCGACCGGCCCCAACGGCGACTTCGCCGACCACTTCACGGTGCCGCAGGCCGAGATCACCGACATCCGTTCCGGGCCCCGGGGCCAGGAGGTGAGCACGTCGATCTCGGTCGCCGCCGGCTCCCGCACACTCACCCGGCCGCTGCTGTTCACGGTCACCCGCGACGGCGCCGACTGGTGCATCGCCGCCGAGGCGCCGGGCGGCAACACCCCGGCCCCCGCCGCCACCC
>NZ_WAAS01000477.1:0-1921 GCF_008806585.1 Micromonospora sp. AMSO12t | reverse complement strand
CCCCCACCCAGGCGCGCGATCAGGTCCCCCAGCGCCGCCGCACCACCCGCGGCGAGCTCGGGGGTGGGCAGCAGGGCCAGCACCGGTACGTCCACACCGGCGTCGGCGTAGCGGCGGACCTGCTCGCGGCAATGCTCCGGCGAGCCGTGCAGCACCAACGCATCGACCACGTCGTCGGGCACCGCCGCGCCCGCGCCGCGCCGGTCCCCGGCGGCCCAGGCCCGCCACATCGGCCCGAGCACCTCCTGGCGGCCCAGCCAGCGGTGGAACTCGGCGTACGCGGGCACGGTGAGGTAACTGGTGATCAGCCGGCGGCCCAGGGCGCGGGCGTGCACGGCGTCCTCGGTCGGGCAGACGAAGATCCGCGCGACCACCTCGAAGCCGGTGCGCCGCTGGCCGACCTCAGGGAGGGCCCGGGGCACGTCGGTGGCGGCGAGCCAGTTGAGGATGACGCCGTCGGCCTCGGCGCCGGCCAGCCGCAGCATCCCCGGGCGCAGCGCGGCGAGCAGCACCGGCGGCGGCACGGCCGGCTTGCGGTCCAGGGTGAAGCGGCGCACGGCGAAGGTGTCGTACTCCTCGTCGACGGTCTCCCCGGCCAGCGCCGCGCGCAGGAACCGCAGCACGTCGCGGGTGCGCCGGAACGGCTCCTCGAACGGCACGGCGTTCCAGTTGCCCACGACGACCGGCGAGGACGCGCCGATGCCGAGCGCGAACCGGCCCGGGGCGGCGTCGGCCAGCGCCGCCGCGCTCATCGCCAGCAGGCCCGGGCCCCGGGTGAAGACCGGCGTGATCGCGGTGCCCAGGCGCAGCCGGGGCTGCCAGGCGGCGGCGAGTGCCAGCGGGGTGAACGCATCTGCCCCGTTGACCTCCGAGGACCACACGTCGGTGAAGCCGGCCCCGTCGAGGGCCGCGTAGATCGCGGCGTGCTCGGCGAGCGGGATGCCGTCCAGCGGCACGGTCATGCCCCATCGCGTCGTCATCGGTCGATCGTGCCCGCTCGCCGGGCCACAGAGCAAGATCCCGTCGACGATCCCACATCCATCGAAGCCTGGGGATATGCACGCAGCGGAGGGAGCTACTCTCCATGCGTGACCTTCTCGCTCGTCGCCCGCTCCGCCGACGGCCGCCACCACGGCGTCGTGGTGGCCAGCCGGTTCCTGGCCGCCGGCGCGCTGGTGCCGGCCGCCGAGGCCGAAGTCGGCGCGCTCGCCACCCAGGCGCACGTCAACCTCGCCTACCGCCCGCAGGGGCTGACGCTGCTGCGCACCGGGGTGGCCGCGGCCGACGTGGTGGCGGGGCTGGTCGCCGCCGACCCGGACCGGGACCACCGCCAGCTCGGCGTGGTCGCCGCCACCGGCGTGGGCGCGACCTGGACCGGGCCGAGCTGCCATCCCTGGGCCGGCGGTCAGGCCGGCGACGGCTGGGCGGCGCAGGGCAACATCCTGGTCGGCCCGGAGGTGATCGACGCGGTCCGGGACGCCTGGCTGGGCGGGGCCGCGCTGCCGTTCCCCGACCGGCTGCTGGCCGCGTTGCGCGCCGGGGACCGGGCCGGCGGCGATCGGCGCGGCCGGCAGAGCGCCGGGCTGCTGGTGGTCGAGCGCGGCGGCGGGTACGACGGCACCGGCGACGTGCTCGTCGACCTGCGGGTCGACGACCACCCCGATCCGGTGACCGAGCTGGGGCGGCTGCTCTCGGTGCACACCCTGCTCTTCGGCCGGCCCGACCCGGCCACCCTGCTCGACCTGACGGGCGCGGTCGCCGCCGAGGTCGGCGCGCTGCTGGGCGCGCTCGGCCACCCGGTCGACCCGGCGCGGCCGGAGGAGGCGCTCTTCTCCTGGGCCGGCCTGGAGAACCTGGAGGAGCGCCTGGTGCCCGGCCGGATCGACCCGGTCGTGCTGCACCACCTGCGCAGGGCCGCCCC
>NZ_WAAS01000476.1:0-1944 GCF_008806585.1 Micromonospora sp. AMSO12t | reverse complement strand
CGAGCAGCAGCGCGGCGAGCAGGAGCAGGGCGGGCGGGAGACGACGCATCGAACCTCCATGGATTCGTTTCTGTCGATTCCCTACAGGATCCACCCCCGGCGTGACACGGACAAGCGGCTCGTCGTGCCGGCGACCCGTCCGCGGTCCGGCTACGGCAATGGCTGGGAGATGCCCCGGGCGTGGTCGGTGAGGGCCGCGCCGACCACGGTCGCCTCCAGCGGCAGCATCTCCAGGCAGCGGCGCACGGCGGCGGCCATCAGGGCGTTCGGCACCCGCATCGACAGCGTGCAGTGCGGCACCCAACGCCCCGGCCGGTAGTGCTCGACCAGCCCGATCCCCGCCTCGGCCAGCCGGTCGTGCACCAGTGCGTGGTGCGCGAGCAGCTCGGCGGTGGGGGTCGGGCCCAGCCACAGCACCCGGCCGACGAACTGCCCGGCGTGCTCGAAGCTCAGCCGCAGCGGCGTGGCCACCACCGTTCCGCGCAACGCCGCCGCGACCCGCTCCGGATCGAAGCGGGTCGCGACGGCGAGTGAGACGTGTGGCCGGTGACGCTGCTCCAGCAGCGACCGCATGCTCTGCACGCCCTCGGACTCCAGCGCGTCCCAGAGCACCCGGATCCGTCGGGTGGCGTCGGTGTCCAGGTAGAGCTCCAGCGCCGCGACCACATGATCACCCTAGGGCCGCGGTGGTCACGGCACGACGACCGCCCGGCCCTCCAGCGTGCCGTCGCGCATCTTCCGGTACGCGACGACCGCCTCGTCCAGCGAGAAGGTGCTGGCCTTCGGCTTCACCAGGCCCCGGGCGCCCAGTTCGAGCACCTCGATGAGTTCCGGCCGGCTGCCCCAGTACGTGCTCTGGATGCTCACCTCGTACGGCACCGAGAAGAAGCCCACCGGCAGGGTGCCGCCGCCGATGCCGACGATGGTGAGGTCGCCGACGGTGCGGGCGGCGGCGGCGCCGAGCGCGAGGGTCGCATCGGCGCCGACGAAGTCCAGGACCACGTCGGCGCCCCGGCCGCCGGTGGCCTGGCGGATCTCCTGGGCGGTGTCCGCGCCGGAGAGCATGGTGAGGTCGGCGCCGCACTCCGCGCCGAGCTTCAGCGCCTCCTCGCGGGTGTCCACCGCGATCACCCGGGCCGCGGTGGTCGCCTTGAGGATCTGCACCCCGACGTGCCCGAGCCCGCCCACGCCGATCACCACGGCGGTGCTGGTCGGACCGAGCTTCGCCCAGGACCGGCGGATCGCGTGGTACGGGGTGAGCCCGGCGTCGGTCAGCGGCGCCGCCAACACCGGGTCGAGCCCGTCGGGCAGCGGCACGACGAGCCGGGCGTGCGGCACCAGCATGTACTCGGCCATGCCGCCGTCCAGGCCGAGGCCGCCGCCCCCGCCGGGCACCGGCGCCTCGGCGACGTTCTCGCAGTACGACTCGACGCCCACCCGGCAGCGTTCGCAGGTGCCGCAGCCCCACGGCCCGTACACGGCCACCGGCTGCCCCACCGTCAGCCCGCTCACCCCGTCGCCGAGCGCGTGCACCCAGCCGGCGTTCTCGTGGCCGAGGATGAACGGCGGGTTCCAGGGCACCGCGCCGGCCTCGAAGTCGTGCATCAGGTGCAGGTCGGAGTGGCAGGCACCGGCACCGCCGATCTTCACGACCACCTGATCCGGGCCCGGGGTCGGCTCGTCGACCTCGACCAGTTCGGGCTCCGACTTCCAGTTGGGCAATCGCAGCGCGCGCATGACGCCTCCTGTTCTCCCGCTTCCGGTCCGCCTGCCGGCTGCCCGTTCCGCGACAGCCCAAACGGCCCGCCGCGACGCTCCGGTCACCCGTACCGGTGAGCCGCCGCAGGCGTGGACCTCAGGGCAGGGCCGTCGCGTCGGGCCGGGCGGCGTCCGGGGCCGTGGCCGGGCCGGTCTGACCCCCTGGCGTGAAGGGGGCGTCGGGGG
>NZ_WAAS01000475.1:0-1969 GCF_008806585.1 Micromonospora sp. AMSO12t | reverse complement strand
ACGAACTGAGGGCGATGTCGCGGCTGGTAGCGCTCATGGGTCGCATTGCCGGAGACGAGGACTCGGTCGCCGCGATGGCGCTGGTGCTCGACATGGCCCGGCTTGCCGACGCGCTGGAGTACCTCCGCACCGCTCAGCAGCGACTGCACCAGGCGCAGGCAGCCCGGGACGCGGCCCGGCAACTCCGGACTCTCGCCGCCGGCGGGCAGCGGCCGGTAACGGCACCGCTCACCGTGGCGGTAACGCCCAGCCCGACAGTGGACAGTGCCCGCCGCACACCGCGGGCCCGGTAACGGGAGGAGTCAGAATCATGCAACCACAGCACGACGACCCGGTCGACGAGGCCAGACAGAAGGCGATGCAGTTCTTCGGCGTCATCTCTACCCTCAGCGAAGCCGTCGCCCGCTTTGCTGCGGTGGGCATCCAGCGCAGGGCCGCCGAGGAGGAACGCGTCGCCGGCCGGGAGCGGGCCGCCGAGGCGGCCAGCCGCGCCGCCGCCCGGCTTGGCGACGCCGTCCGTGCCGACCGGGAGCGACTCGCCCGCCGGGTCGACGGCTCGTGGCTGAAGGACGCCACCCTCACCGAGGTGGCCGAGGTATGGCGTACGGCGACGGTGCACGCCGCCGCCGGCGACCCCGTCGCGCAGAAGCTCGCGGGGCTCGCCCTGGACCGCTTGGGTGAGTTGCACCCGCAGTGGCGGGCCGCGTACGACCGGCAGCGGGCAGCCGGAAGGTCCGCTCCCGACGCTGCCCGCGCCGCGGCCCACGAGGTCTGGGAGAGCGAAGCGGCGAGGGCCGGTGCCAGCGGCAGGGCGGCGCGACCGCACAGTGGCCCGGAGGGCCCGAAGTTGCGCGCCGGCGCGAACGGGAAGGCGCTACCCGCTGGTGGGCAGGCGCTCAACGACCTGGACGCCGCCGTACGCGCTGAAGCAGGCCGGCTGCTCGCCGACGTCAGTCCCGAGGCGCTGGACCGGCTACAGCGTGACCTGCGCGCCAGCGGCCGAGCGCCGGCGGCGGACGGCCTCGTACTGGCACGTCAGTACGTGAGTCAGACCCGAGAGGCAGGCGTACTGACGCCGGTGGTCGCCGATGCCATCGAACGCGACTTGCTGGCACGCGCGGACGAGGAGCGGGCTCAGGCCCGCGCCGTCGCCGGGACGCCGGATCACCCGCGCACCGCAGTCGACGAGCGTACCGAGGGGCTCGTTGTGGCCACGGGGCGTTTCGGATCGGCCAGCCACGACGAAGCCGTGGCCCAGCAGCGCCGCCTCGGCAGTACGTTCGCTCCGCTGGTCGTCGGCGGGAAGGTGGACCCCCTCGTGGCCGCCAAGCGGCCGGCGACCGTGGGATCGAAGCGGGTCCGGGCGGTGACCCGATGACCAGCGTGAAAACCTCAAGTCCTTCCGGTGAGGTGGACGGGACGACAGAGGATTTCGCAGCCCAGGTGGCGCTGTTGACCAGGCAGGTCGCCGAACTTCAGCAGGTTGTCGCCGACCGCGCGGTCAGCGGCGTGGAGGGGCAGCCACCGGTGTACGCGACTGTCGAGGAGTGGGTCCGCGACTACCTCCTGCCGGGATTTCCCCGGCCGGTCGGCGAGGTTGGGCTGGTGCGGTGGCACTGGTGCGAGCAGTGGTGGCGCCACGACGAAGCCGTGACCCGGCTGACCGCCTTGTGGTACGGCTGGGAACATGCCCGGCTGGAGATGACTGGCATGCTCGGCTGGCTGCGTGAACTGGACCACCACCTGCCGGTGCTGCTCGGCCCCGACGGGCCGTTCCGCTCCTGCGCCCCCGGCATCGACGGCGGCACTGCCCGACACAAGGCGCCTACCGTTGCTGCCTTCGAGCAAGCGCCGGAGCAGTGGTGGGACTGGTGGGATACCAAGTAGGCACAGGGGCCTTCCTCTACCCGCTGGTCCTCGACACTCGTCCTGGCGGCACGGAACTGGGGGTCGAACGGTCGACGCCGGG
>NZ_WAAS01000474.1:0-1973 GCF_008806585.1 Micromonospora sp. AMSO12t | reverse complement strand
ACGAACTGAGGGCGATGTCGCGGCTGGTAGCGCTCATGGGTCGCATTGCCGGAGACGAGGACTCGGTCGCTGCGATGGCGCTGGTGCTCGACATGGCCCGGCTTGCCGACGCGCTGGAGTACCTCCGTACTGCTCAGCATCGGCTGCACCAGGCGCAGGCAGCCCGGGATGCGGCCCGGCAGCTCCGGGCCCTTGCCGCCGGCGGGCAGCGGCCGGTAACGACGCCGCTCACGGTGGCGGCAACGACCAGCCACACAGTGGACAGTGCCCGCCGCGCGATGCGGACCCGTTAGCGGAAGGAGCCCAGCATCATGCAACCGCAGCACGATGACCCGGTCGACGAGGCCAGACAGAAGGCGATGCAGTTCTTCGGCGTCGTTTCCACCCTCAGCGAAGCCGTCGCCCGCTTCGCCGCAGTGGGCATCCAGCGCAAGGCGGCCGAGGAGGAACGTGCCGCCGGCCGGGAGCGGGCCGCCGAGGCGGCCAGCCGCGCCGCCGCCCGGCTCGGCGACTCCGTCCGTGCCGACCGGGAGCGACTCGCCCGCCGGGTCGACGGCTCGTGGCTGAAGGACGCAACCCTCACCGAGGTGGCCGAGGTATGGCGTACCGCGACGGTGCACGCCGCCGCCAGCGACCCCGTCGCTCAGAAGCTCGCGGGGCTCGCACTGGACCGCCTGGGCGAGTTGCACCCGCAGTGGCGGGCCGCGTACGACCGGCAGCGGGCGGCTGGAAAGTCCGCCCCCGACGCCGCCCGCGCCGCGGCCCACGAGGTCTGGGAGAGCGAAGCGACGAGGGCCGGCGCCAGCGGCAGAGCGGCGCGACCACACGGTGGCCCGGAGGGCCCGAAGCTGCGCGCCGGCGCAAACGGGAAGGCGCTACCCGCTGGTGGGCAGGCGCTCAACGACCTGGACGCCGCCGTACGCGCTGAAGCAGTGGGGCTGCTCGCCGACGTCAGTCCCGAGGCGCTGGACCGGCTACAGCGTGACCTGCGCTCCAGCGGCCGAGCGCCGGCGGCGGACGGTCTCGGACTGGCACGCCAGTACGTGGGTCAGGCCCGCAAGGCAGGTGCACTGACGCCGGTGGTCGCCGATGCCGCCGACCACGACTTGCTGGCACGCGCGGACGAGGAGCGGGCGCGGGCCCGCGCCGTCGCCGGGACGCCGGACTACCCACGCACCGCAGCCGACGAACACACCGAGGGGCTCGTCGTGGCCGCCAAGCACTACGGCTCGGCCGGCCACGAAGAAGCCGCAGCCCAGCAACGTCGCCTGGGCGAGACCTTCGCTCCGCTGGTAGTCGGCGGAAAGGTGGATTCCCTCGTGGCTGCCAAGCGGCCGGCGACCGTGGTACCGGAGCAGGTTCGGGCGGCGACTCGATGACTAGCGCGGAAACGTCAAGTCCCTTCGGCGAGGTGGACGGGATGACAGAGGACCTCACAGCTCAAGTTGCGCTGTTGGCCAAGCAGGTCGCCGAACTTCAGCAGTTTGTCGCCGACCGCGCGGGCAGCGACGGCGGGCAGGGACAACCACCGGTATACGGGACTGTTGAGGAGTGGGTCCGCGACTACCTCCTGCCGGGATTTCCCCGGCCGGTCGGCGAGGTTGGGCTGGTGCGGTGGCACTGGTGCGAGCAGTGGTGGCGCCACGACGAAGCCATCACACGGCTGACCGCCTTGTGGTACGGCTGGGAACACGCCCGGCTCGAGATGACCGGCATGCTGGGCTGGCTGCGCGAACTGGACCACCACCTGCCGATGCTGCTCGGCCCCGACGGGCCATTCCGCTCCTGCGCCCCCGGCATCGACGGCAGCACTGCCCGACACAAGGCGCCTACCGTTGCTGCCTTTGAGCAAGCGCCGGAGCAGTGGTGGGACTGGTGGGATACCAAGTAGGCACAGGGGCCTTCCTCTACCCGCTGGTCCTCGACACTCGTCCTGGCGGCACGGAACTGGGGGTCGAACGGTCGACGCCGGG
>NZ_WAAS01000473.1:0-2038 GCF_008806585.1 Micromonospora sp. AMSO12t | reverse complement strand
CCCACCGCCCGGTGGGGTGCGCGACGCGTACGCGACGATCCAGGCGGAGTCGTTCAACGGGCAGAACGGGGTGCTCGTCGAGGCGTGCGCCGAGGGCGGGCAGAACATCGGCGCACTGCGCAACGGCGACTGGGTGCGGTTCGACAACGTCGAGTTCGGGGCCAGCCCGCCACGCGACTTCGTCGCCCGGGTCGCGTCCGGCGCGGCGGGCGGGGTCAGCGGCCTGGTGGAGGTCCGGCTGGACAGCCCGACCGGCCCGACGATCGGCAGCTTCGCGATCGGGAACACCGGCGGCTGGCAGAGCTGGCGTTCGGTTCCCGGCAACGTCGCCGGCCCGACCGGCCGCCGGACCGTCTACCTGACCTTCAGCAGCGGGCAGCCCGCCGACTTCGTCAACGTCAACTGGTTCACCTTCCGCCGCTGAGCCTGCTCGGCCCGCTGGGGCCGGCTGGGCTTGCTGGAGCTCGCTGATCCCGCTGCTTCCCCGAGCCCGCTGAGCCCGCTCCTGTCCGCTGAGTCCCGTGGAGCCCCCGGCTGTTGCCGGGGGCTCCCGTCGGCCTGCTCTGGACAGAAACAGTTAACACTCCTAATAATAGGCGTCAATGTCGATGCCGATGGATGGCATCCGGGTGTGGAGGGTGTCGTGAAAAGATCTAGATCTCTGGTGTTCTCGCTGGTCACAGCCGTGGTGGCGGCGCTCGGCGCGGTGTGGGTGGCGATGCCCGCGTTCGCCGCCGGGGTGACCGCCAGCTTCGTCAGGACGTCCGACTGGGGATCGGGCTGGGAGGGGAAGTACACGATCACGAACGGCGGCGGGTCCACGGTCGACGGCTGGACCGTCGCCTTCGACCTGCCGGCCGGCACCACTCTCGGCAGCTACTGGGACGCGCTGCTGACCTCGTCCGGCCAGCGGCACACCTTCACCAACCGGTCCTGGAACGGTCGCCTCGCCCCGGGCGCCTCGGTCTCGTTCGGCTTCCTGGGCGCCGGGCCGGGCTCGCCCACCAACTGCCAGCTCAACGGCACGGCGTGCGGTGGCGGCACCAGCCCCACCACCGCGCCGCCCACCACCGCGCCGCCGACGACGGCACCCCCGACCACCCCGCCCCCGACCACGCCGCCCCCGACGAGCCCGCCGCCGAACACCGGCCTGCCGAAGCACATCCTCACCGGGTACTGGCACAACTTCGACAACCCGGCCGTCGAGCTGCGGCTGCGTGACGTGCCGGCCGAGTACGACGTCGTCGCGGTCGCCTTCGCCGACGCCACCGCCACCCCCGGCGCGGTCGCCTTCGCCATCGACCCCGGCCTGTCCGCCGCCCTCGGCGGCTACACCGACGCCGACTTCTCCGCCGACGTCCGGACCCTCCAGTCCCGGGGCAAGAAGGTGATCATCTCCGTCGGCGGCGAGACCGGCCGGGTGGCGGTCAACGACGCCGCCTCCGCCGCCGCGTTCAGCGACAGCGTCCACGCGCTGATCAAGCGGTACGGCTTCGACGGCGTCGACATCGACCTGGAGAACGGGCTCAACCCGACCTACATGGCCCAGGCGCTGCGCTCACTGCGCGCCAAGGTGGGCGCCGGACTGATCATCGCGATGGCCCCGCAGACCATCGACATGCAGTCCCCGGCCAGCAGCTACTTCAAGCTGGCGCTCGACATCAAGGACATCCTCACCGTCGTCAACACCCAGTTCTACAACTCGGGGGCGATGCTGGGCTGCGACCGCAACGCCGCGTACCCCCAGGGGACGGTGAACTTCATCGTCGCGCTGGCCTGCATCCAGTTGGAGGCCGGCCTGCGTCCGGACCAGGTCGGCCTCGGCCTGCCGGCCGGTCCCGGCGCGGCCGGTGGCGGCATCGTCGCGCCCAGCGTGGTCAACGCGGCGCTGGACTGCCTGGCCCGGGGCACCAACTGCGGCAGCTTCCGCCCGCCGCGCACCTACCCGGGCATCCGCGGCGCGATGACCTGGTCGGTCAACTGGGACGTGAGCAACGGCAACACCTTCGCCCGTACGGTGGCCCCCCACCTGGACACC
>NZ_WAAS01000472.1:0-2082 GCF_008806585.1 Micromonospora sp. AMSO12t | reverse complement strand
CGTCCGCCGGGCACGTCGGCCGTCGTCCCGCCGGCCCGCCGGCCCTCGCCGGCCGCGCCCCCGAAGACCGCCGCCGGGCGTACGCCGACCGCGACGCGCTCGCCGGGCGGGCTGCCCGGCACCTGCTTCGGGGCGGTACGCCACGACCTGGTGCTGGCCGAGACCGAGCTGGCGCTGGTGCGCTCGCTCTGCTTCGCGACCGGCGGAGTGCTGCGGATCATCGGCATCGGACCGGGTGAGGTCGGCGTGGACCGGGAGGACCTGGTCTCCCGCAGTTACGAGGCGGGGGTGGTCGACATCCGGTTCGTCCGCCCCGGCACGGTGGACGTGCTGATCCCCCAGGGCGGTACGACGCACACGGTCACGGTGGTGGTGCGCTAGCACGGAGGGCGGTGGTGGTGCGCTAGCAACGGCGGAGGGCGGCGGTGCGCCGGCGCAGGCGTACGCCCCCCGTCGATGGCAGGCCCCCTTGCCGTCGGGCTGACCAGCCGTTTCCCTAGGCTGGACCGTCATGACGGAGCGGAAGACGATTCTCGTGACCGGTGCCACCGGCAATCAGGGCGGCGCCACGGCCCGCCGGTTGCTCCAGGACGGCTGGCAGGTGCGGGCACTCGTCCGCGATCGGGCCAAGCCGGCCGCGCGCCTCCTCGCGGAGCAGGGCGCCACCCTGGTCGAGGGGGACATGGACGATGCCGGGTCGCTGCGCGCGGCGATGCGCGGTGTGCACGGTGTCTTCAGCGTCCAGGCCCTGGCACACACTCCGGACGGCCTCGCGGCCGAGGTCAGGCAGGGCAGGACGGTCGCCGACGTGGCCGGGGAGACGGGTGTCGCACACCTGGTCTACAGCTCGGTGGGCGGCGCGGAACGGCGGACCGGCATCGACCACTTCGAGACCAAGGCCGAGATCGAGCGGCACATCCAGGCGTCGGGCCTGCCCGCGACCATCCTGCGCCCGGCGTTCTTCATGAACAATCTCCTCCACTACGCCGACGCTGAGGGAGAACGGGTCCTGAGCCTCCAGGTCCTTCCCGACCGACCGCTGCAGATGATCGCCTCCGACGACGTCGGCCGCATCGCCGCGTACGCCTTCGCGCACCCCGCGGACCACCTCGGCACGCAGATCGAGGTCGCCGGGGACGAGCTGACCTTCACCCGGGTCGCCGAGATCTACGAGGCGCTCACCGGCACCCCCACCCGCCTGGAACCGCAGCCGGTCGAGCATCCCATGTACGCCTGGTTCGCCGAGAGCGGATACCAGGCCGACATCGCCGGCCTGCGGAACCGGTTCCCCTGGCTGCTGACGTTCGAGGAGTTCCTGCGCGACCGCCTCGGCCGGGCGGCGGCGTCCGCTCCGCACTAGCCCACCCTCACCCCGGCCAGCAGCGTGTCGACGAAGTCGGCCCGGCTGCCGGCCGGGGGCGTGATCTGCACGTAGACCAGGCCGGCGCGGCCGGGTGCGAGCCCGGCGGCCTCGACGACCTCGGGCCGCCCCCGGTCGCAGGTGAACCGGGCCACCACCCAGTCCACGCCCGCCTGCCGGGTGCGGCGTACGGGCGCGGCGGCACACGTCGCGTGGGGACGCTCGGCGACGAATCCCGCCGGGCTGGTGCGCGCGGCGATGCTGGCGGACAGCCCGACGAAGGCACCCGGCACGGTGGGGTCGGCCGCCCACCGGTGCGGGTCGGGCGACATCACCAGGGCCGGTTCGAGTCGGCCGTCGGGCCCGTACCGGCCGGCCCAGCCGGTGCCGGTGGCCCGCCACCCGGGCGGCAGCGCGACGGTGACCGGCCCGCTCGTCCAGCTTCCGGCGTCCCGCCGGCCCGTCGTGTCGTCGCCGGCGGTGGACCCGGCCGCCAGGAGGGCCAGGACCCCCAGCGCCAGCGCGGTTAGCCGCCGCCGGGCGACCAGCCGACGCTCCGTGCGCGCCCGCCGGGCCGGATGCCTGACCGTCCCGGCGGGCGGCGCGGGGACAGCCGGCGCGGCGCGGTGCAGGGCGGCGCGGAAGGCGGTGGCGTCCGGGTACCGGTCCGCGGCCCGGGGCGCGGTGGCCCGCCGCAGGACCGCGGCCACCTCCGGCGGGGC
>NZ_WAAS01000471.1:0-2105 GCF_008806585.1 Micromonospora sp. AMSO12t | reverse complement strand
GGTGGCGTCGGCGTGGGTGCGGCGGCGACGGGTCTTCTTGATCACCCACCAGGCGATCATCACGACGAAGACGGCGATGATGCCGTAGTCGAACCACTTGCTGTACTGCTCGATCTGCTGCCAGCGGGAGCCGAGCGCGTAGCCCAGGCCGACGAAGAGCGCGTTCCAGATGCCGCTGCCCAGCGTGGTGAACACGATGAACTCCGGCAGCGGCATCCGGTTGGCCCCGGCGGGGATGGAGATCAGGCTGCGGACCACCGGCATCATCCGGCCGAAGAGGACCGCCCACCGGCCGTGTCGCTCGAACCAGCGGTCGGCCTTCTCCAGGTCGTCCAGGTCGACCAGGGGCAGCCGGTCGAGCCAGCGCTTGAGCCGGTCCTCGCCGGCAGCCGCGCCCAGCCAGTAGAGGACCAGTGCCCCGCCCAGGGAGCCGGCGGTGGCGGCGAGCCCCACCAGGACGACGTTGAACCGTCCCTCGCTGGCCAGGTAGCCGGCCATCGCCAGCACGATCTCGCTCGGGATCGGCGGGATGATGCTCTCCAGGGCGACCAGCAGGGCCACCCCGACGGCGCCGGCGGCGTCGATCACCCCCGCCACCCACCCGGTCAGGCCGCCGAGTTCGGTCGGGTCGACGTTCTCGGCGAGTGCCATCGCGATCCTTTCGGCCGGGTCCGATCAGAGACATCTACCCTGCGGCCCGGCCGTCACACCTGCCCGTGAGTAGGGCCACCCGGGTTCATTCCTCCGGGTGCAGCGCGGCGTCGGCCAGCCCGCGTCGCCAGCCGGTGAACCGGATCCGCAGGCCCGCCCGGGTGGGGGAGCAGCAGTACGGCCCGGCCGTCGCCACCGCGTCCGGGGCCAGCGGTGCGAGCCGGACCAGCCGCCACGGCTCGTCGTCGGCGCGGGCCCGTACGGTGAGCGCGTCCCCGTCGCGGCTGACCCGGACGGTCACCTCCCGCCCGGCCCACCTCGGCACGCCGGAGACCGACCAGTCGGAGACCTCCCGGGTCACCACGGCACCCACCTGCGGCTCGCCGTCGCTGACCTCCACCCCGGCCTTGACCCAGTTCCGGTCGTCCACCCGCACCAGCACGCCGGCCTGGTCGAACTGCTCGCCGTAGTCGAGCACGAAGGTCACCTCCATCGCCTCGCCGGCGGGCAGCGGCGCGAGCAGCGCCGGGGCGTCGTCGTGGACGAAGCCGTACGAGGTGTGCCGCCACAGGTCGCTGCCCTCGGCCGGCTGCACCAGCAACTCGCCCGCCGGCCCGTTCTCGACCCGCACCGGCTCGTTCCACCACTCACCCTCGGCCCAGTCGACCGGTCGCTCCGCGTCACCCATGCCGGCGACCGTACCGCCGTGGCCCGCCCGGACGCCGGCACGGGCCCGGTCGCGTCGGGTGGCTGCCGGCCGGGGTGACCGTCCGGTGTTACGTGGCGGTGCCGTCAGCCGGTGTCACACACGTCCCGGAGGTGCTGGGCGTCGCGGTCCGTCCTGGCCTGCACCACCTCGTAGTCGCTCGCGACCATGCCCGACAGGATGAAGCGCAGCTCGGAGAAGTCCTGCGACAGTGCCACCGTGGCCTGGTGGACGCCGCCCTCGGCCTGGAGGCTCGCGCCCATCATGCCCTGGTACGCGGTCGTGGCGGCGGCCTCCCGGCTCTGCCGGGTCGAACCCGAGGTCCGGTAGAACCGGTCGACGACGGCGAGCGCCTCCTCGCAGCCGGCCGGTTGCAGCGGCGCCAGCGACGGCAGTCGACCCGGGGCGGGCGGCCGCGGCGTCCTGGTGACGGGGTGGTCCTTCGTGGCGTCGGCCGCGGGCGCGGTCGTCTGGTCCGGCGGGGTCCGGTCGGGCCTGGCCCGGTCGGGCGTGGTCGGGTCGGGCCCCGGTGACGGCCCCGCTCCGGCTCCCGAGGCCGGCGGCGGCACGGAGGGCTCCCGTGGCAGCACGTACGTGAGCAGGGTGAGCACGGTGGCCACCACACCGGCGATCGCGCCCACCGCGGCCCAGTCCGGGCTGCGCGACGCGGAGCCGGCTCCGGACGGGCTGCGCCCAGATCGTTGACTGCTGATGTCTCCAATGTAGCGGCGGGCCGGTCCGGGGGCGG
>NZ_WAAS01000470.1:0-2107 GCF_008806585.1 Micromonospora sp. AMSO12t | reverse complement strand
CGCTCACCTCGTACGGGCGGCTGCTGCTCGCCGACGTGACCGCCGCCGACGAGCGGGGCGGCGACGACCCGCTCGGGCTGCGGGCGGACACCGAGAGCGGCGACCCGACCAGCACCGTACGCGCGCTGGACGCGCTGCTGCCCGCCCCGGTGGACCACTTCCTCGTGCAGGCGGACCTGACCGTCGTGGTGCCCGGCCCGCCCGACCCGGCGCTGGCCGCCGAGTTGGAGGTGGTGGCGGAGCACGAGTCGGCCGGCGGGGCCAGCGTGCACCGGGTCACCCCGGCCAGCGTGCGCCGGGCCCTGGACGCCGGCTACTCGGCCGACGACCTGCACGCCCTGTTCCGCCGGCGGTCCCGCACCCCCGTCCCGCAGGGGCTGACGTACCTGGTGGACGACGTGGCCCGCAAGCACGGCGGGCTGCGCGTCGGCTCCGCCGGGGCGTACGTGCGGAGCGACGACGAGGCGCTGCTGACGGAGGTGCTCGCCGACCGGCGGCTGGAGCCGCTGGCGTTGCGCCGGCTGGCGCCGACGGTGCTGTCGACGCCGTACCAGGTGGGTCGGATGCTGATGGTGCTGCGCGACGCCGGGTACGCCCCGGTGCCGGAGGACGCGAGCGGGTCGGCGGTGCTCGCCCGCCCGAAGACCCGGCGGGCCCCGGCCCGGGTGCCGGTGACGACCCGGACGGTCGACCCGCTGACCACATCGAAGCTGGCCATGCCCCGCCTGCTCGGCGTGGTGGAGCAGATCCGGCGGGGCGACGCCGCGGCCCGGGCCGCGCGACGGGCGCCGGCCATGGTCCGGGGCGGGGTCGGGCGCACCGGTCCGGCGCCGGTGCCCTCCCACAGCGACGCCCTCGCGGTGCTCCAGCAGGCGATCCGGGACCGGGCGCGGGTCTGGGTCGGGTACGTCGACGCGCACGGGGCGACGGCGTCCCGGCTCGTCCGGCCGGTCTCGATGGGCGCGGGCTACCTGCGCGCCGAGGACGACCGGACGGAGATGCTGCACACGTTCGCCCTGCACCGGATCACGGCGGCGGTACTGGAGGACTGAGCGGGTCGGGTCAGCGCCGGCTGCGGCGTACGGTCCCGACGACGGAGACGATCAGCAGCAGCGTGAACCCGGCGCCGGCCGACTCGCCGACCGAGTCGACGAAGCCCTGTTCGAGCACCAGCCAGCCGAAGAGGAACCAGCCGACGAGCACCACCGCCGCCACCCCGTACGCGACGACGGTGGCGGTGGAGACCTCCTCGACGGGCGACCGGTCGGGCGCGGGACTGTGCTCCGGTATCACTTCACGGTCGACCGTCATCTCCAGCCTCCCCGTCCGGTTCGACGCCTGGCATCCAGCGTGACACCGCCGTGGCGGGAGTGACAGGGGATAAAACCCGGATCGGACGAGTTGTGCGATGCCACGGAGGCGTGTCGGGGTGGCGCGGGCGGCCGGGCGGCTCAGGTGCCGGGGCGCCGCCCCACCAGCACCACCTTGCTGCCGACCTTGCCCAGCTTCCAGTAGCGGATGGCGTCGCCGGGCAGCAGGTTGACGCAGCCGTGCGACCCGATCGACTTCTCGTGCAGGTAGGTCGTGGTCTGGTGGAAGCCCATGCCCTGGGTGAAGTGCTGCCAGTACGGCAGCCACACCTCGTACGGGTCGGACCACTCCTTGACGTTGCGGTAGTTGATCGTGAACGTGCCGGCGGGGGTGCGGTAGCCGGGCATGCCCGTGCGGGTGACGGTCGGCGGCACGAGCACCTTGCCGTTGCGCATGACCCAGGTGGTCTGCCGGGTCAGGTCGATGCAGAAGGTGGTGCCCGAGCCGGCCCGGCAGCGCGCCGTGTCGGTGGTGGCGAGCCGCTTCGCCACGTCGTGGGTGGTCGGCCCGGCGCGACCGTGGGCGGGGCGGATGTCGTACCGCCTCTGGAACTTCCTGATGGCGTCGCAGTCGGCGGCGGACTGCCGGCCGTCGACGGTCACCCGCCCGAACCCGCCCAGCCGGGCGAGGTACGCCTCCACCTCGCGCTGGTGCTCGCCCTGCGGGCAGCCGGCGACGGACGGCGACGCGGTGGGCTTCGTCGCGGGGCGCGTCGGCTCCACCGTGGGGCGCGTCG